>JAIESZ010000326.1 GCA_019745615.1 Burkholderiaceae bacterium | reverse complement strand
GGCTGGATTCGAACCAGCGTAGGCGTAAGCCAACAGATTTACAGTCTGCCCCCTTTAGCCACTCGGGCACTCCTCCGTAGAGATTCAAATTATACACAGCTTTTTTCACTAAAAGCTACAGCAAGACCATTAGAAATAAAAAAAGCCACCTAAGTAGGTGGCTTTTTTGTCGCTGGGGGCAACTTTTTGTGCGTATCAACGCTTTTCGCGGAATTTGCGCAACGCTGCAATCTGTGCCGCCATGATGGCCAACTCGGACTGGGCGCGTGCCAGGTCAATTTCGCTCTTGGCGTTTTTCAGTGCTTCTTCTGCTGCAGCCTTGGCTTCATTTGCCTTTTCATCGTCGAGGTCTTTGCCGCGCACAGCGGTATCGGACAGCACGGTGACGCGGTCGGGTTGAATCTCAAGGATGCCACCGGCGACAAAGACGAATTCTTCGCTGCCATCGGCCATCTCAATACGCACCGAACCAGGCTTGATACGGGTAATCAGCGGAGTGTGGCGCGGATAAACGCCCAACTCGCCAGCCTCGCCGGGCAAGGCAACAAAAAGCGCCTGCCCTGAGAAGATGGACTCTTCAGCACTGACAACGTCAACATGTAGGGTGTTGGCCATCTGGATTCCTTTGGAAGTCTGCAAAAAGGGCTGTTAAGTGGTGAGTGGCCGGGCAACACTTGCCCGGCAAACCACTTTAGGCCATCTTCTTGGCTTTCTCGAAGGCTTCGTCGATGGTACCAACCATGTAGAAGGCTTGTTCGGGCAAATGGTCGCACTCGCCGTTCACAATCATCTTGAAACCACGGATGGTTTCAGCCAGCGACACGTACTTGCCGGGCGAACCGGTAAACACTTCCGCCACGTGGAACGGTTGCGACAGGAAACGCTGGATCTTACGGGCGCGGGCCACCGTGAGCTTGTCTTCTGGGGCCAGTTCGTCCATACCCAGAATGGCGATGATGTCGCGCAGTTCTTTGTAGCGTTGCAGCGTGTTTTGCACGCCACGGGCCACGTTGTAGTGCTCTTCACCGACAACGTCGGGCGAGAGCTGACGGCTGGTGGAGTCGAGCGGATCGACAGCAGGGTAAATACCCAGCGAAGCGATATCACGCGACAGCACCACAGTGGAGTCCAAGTGGGCAAAGGTGGTGGCAGGCGAAGGATCGGTCAAGTCATCGGCAGGCACGTAAACGGCTTGGATGGAAGTGATCGAACCCACCTTGGTGGAGGTAATACGCTCTTGCAGGCGGCCCATTTCTTCGGCCAATGTAGGTTGGTAACCCACGGCAGAAGGCATACGACCCAGCAAAGCGGATACTTCAGTACCGGCCAAGGTGTAACGGTAGATGTTGTCCACAAAGAACAACACGTCACGGCCTTCGTCACGGAAAGACTCAGCGATGGTCAGACCGGTCAAGGCGACGCGCAGACGGTTGCCCGGAGGCTCGTTCATCTGACCGTAGACCATAGACACCTTGGAGTCTTCGAGCTTCTCCAAGTTCACCACGCCGGAATCGGCCATTTCATGGTAGAAGTCGTTCCCTTCACGGGTACGCTCACCCACACCAGCAAACACCGACAGACCGCTGTGGGCCTTAGCGATGTTGTTGATGAGTTCCATCATGTTCACGGTCTTGCCCACACCGGCACCACCGAACAGACCGACCTTACCGCCCTTAGCGAACGGGCAGACCAAGTCAATCACCTTGATGCCGGTTTCCAGCAGTTCTTGCGAAGGCGACAGTTCATCGTAGGCCGGGGCCTTGCGGTGAATAGAGGCCGTCAGCTCGTGGCTCACAGGGCCACGCTCGTCGATGGGCGCGCCTAGCACGTCCATGATACGACCCAGCGTTGCCTTGCCCACGGGCACGGTGATGGGGGCTGCAGTGTTCGTGACCATCAGGCCACGGCGCAGACCATCCGAAGAGCCTAGAGCAATCGTACGAACGATGCCATCGCCCAACTGTTGCTGAACTTCCAGGGTCAGTGCGGAGCCTTCGAGTTTGAGCGCATCGTAGACCTTGGGCATGCGGTCACGAGGGAACTCAACGTCGACCACAGCGCCGATACACTGAACGATTTTTCCTTGAACTTGAGCCATTTTTTGCTCCAAAAATTTTTAAACCGTGACGGCGTCGCGGATCAGACGGCAGCCGCACCAGCGACGATCTCGGAGAGTTCCTTCGTGATCGCAGCTTGACGCGTTTTGTTATAGACCAGCTTCAAGTCATTGATGACGGTGCCAGCGTTGTCTGTAGCTGCCTTCATGGCCACCATGCGCGCCGATTGCTCGGACGCCATGTTCTCGGCTACTGCCTGGTAGATCAACGACTCCACATAGCGAACCAGCAGATCGTCAATGACACTCTGTGCATCGGGTTCGTAGATGTAATCCCAACCGTGGGCACTGGCCTTCTCGTCTGTCTGAATGGCGTCGGACGATAGGGGCAGCAACTGCTCCACTACCGACTCTTGCTTCATGGTGTTGATGAACTTGGTGTAGCACAGGTACACCGCGTTGATCTTGCCTTCAGCGTACGCATCGAGCAGCACCTTCACTGGGCCAATCAGCTTGTCCAAGTGAGGTGTATCTCCCAAACCGATCGCCTGAGAAACCACCTTGGCACCGACACGGTTCAGAAAACCCAGCCCCTTGTTACCGATGGCCACCGCCTCGGCAGAAATACCCGCAGACTGCATATCGCGCAGCTTGTTGGTAACTGCACGCAGCACGTTGGTATTCATGCCGCCGCACAATCCCTTGTCGGTGGTGACCACAATAACGCCCGCCGTTTTGGCATCGTTCACTTGCATGAACGGATGCGTGTACTCCGGGTTGGCTTGGCTGAGATGGGCTGCAATATTGCGGATTTTTTCGCTATAGGGCCGAGCAGCGCGCATCCGGTCTTGCGCTTTGCGCATTTTGGATGCCGCCACCATTTCCATGGCTTTGGTGATCTTTTTGGTGTTTTCTACCGACTTGATCTTGCCGCGTATTTCCTTGCCTGCTGCCATGATGGTTCCTCGTCCGGTTTAAGCGAACGACTTCTTGAACGCTGTGATGGCAGCGGTCAATGCAGCTTCAGCATCCTTGTCCATGGCCTTGTCTTTTTCCAGCTTTTCCAGCAAGGCAGCATGGCTGGTCTTGAGGAACTGGTGCAGACCGCTTTCGAAAGCCAAAATCTTCTTGACTTCGATGTCGTCCATGAAACCCTTGTTCACAGCAAACAGCGTAGCACCCATCAAAGAGATGGACAGAGGGCTGTACTGGGCTTGCTTGAGCAGCTCAGTGACGCGGGCACCGCGGTCGAGTTGCTTGCGGGTCGCATCGTCCAGATCGGAAGCGAACTGCGCGAACGCGGCCAATTCACGGTACTGGGCCAAGTCGGTACGGATACCACCAGACAGGTTCTTAACCAGCTTGGTCTGGGCAGCACCACCGACGCGGGACACCGAGATACCAGCGTTAATAGCGGGGCGAACACCGGCATTGAACAGGCTGGTTTCCAAGAAGATCTGACCATCGGTAATGGAGATCACGTTGGTAGGCACGAAAGCGGACACGTCACCGGCTTGCGTTTCGATGATCGGCAGTGCGGTCAGCGAACCAGTCTTGCCTTTCACGGCACCCTTGGTGAAGGCTTCGACGTAGTCGGCATTGACACGGGCGGCACGCTCGAGCAGACGGCTGTGGAGATAGAACACGTCGCCGGGGTAGGCTTCACGGCCTGGAGGACGACGCAGCAGCAGCGAAACCTGACGGTAAGCCACAGCTTGCTTGGACAGATCGTCATACACGATCAGGGCGTCTTCACCACGGTCGCGGAAGTATTCGCCCATCGTGCAGCCAGAGTAGGCCGACACGTACTGCATAGCAGCCGATTCGGAAGCCGAAGCTGCCACCACGATGGTGTAATCCATCGCGCCGCCTTGTTCCAGAGCGCGCACCACGTTCTTGATCGACGAAGCCTTCTGACCGATGGCAACATAGATACAAGTAACGCCTTGGCCTTTTTGGGCCAAGATGGCGTCAATAGCCACAGCGGTCTTACCGGTTTGACGGTCACCAATGATCAGTTCGCGCTGGCCACGGCCAATCGGCACCATCGAGTCGATGGACTTGAGGCCGGTTTGCAGAGGCTGATCCACCGATTTACGAGCGATAACGCCCGGAGCGACCTTTTCGATCACGTCGGTCATCTTGGCGTTGATGGGGCCTTTACCGTCGATGGGCTGACCCAAGGCATTGACCACACGGCCGACCAACTCGGGGCCGACGGGCACTTCCAAAATGCGGCCGGTACATTTAACCGTGTCGCCTTCCGAGATGTGCTCGTACTCGCCCAAGATCACGGAACCGACGGAGTCGCGCTCCAGGTTCAGTGCCAGACCGTAGGAAGGAGTGCCATCTGCCGAGGCAGGAAACTCCAACATTTCACCCTGCATCACGTCCGACAAGCCATGAATGCGCACGATACCGTCAGACACAGACACCACGGTGCCTTGGTTACGGATATCGCTGCTGGCTGACAGACCCTCAATGCGGCTCTTGATCAGTTCAGAAATTTCTGCGGGATTGAGTTGCATGACTCTTTCCTTCTTTCTTTGTTTAGCCGAAACCTCAAGCCGCGCATTACGCAGTGAGGGCCGCTTTCATTTGTTCCAGACGTGCCTTGACCGAAGTGTCGAGCACTTCATCTCCTACCACGACCCGAATCCCACCGATCAGGGACTCATCCTGCTGCATCGTGAGATTGAGCTTGCGGCCAAAGCGCTTTTCGAGCGATGCGCCCAAATCGGCCAGCGCGGTACTATCGACAGGGAAAGCACTGTAGACAACGGCATCGGAGGAGCCGCTGCTGCGATTGACCAAGGCGCGAAATTGCACCGCAGCCTCGGGCAAGGCATCCAAACGCCCGTTTTCAATCATGGTGCGCAAGAAGTTGCGCCCCATGTCAGGCAAGGCATAACGTGTTAAACCTGCAATGAGGTCAAACAACTGGTCATGGCTGACCTTGGGGTTATCGGACAACTGACGCAGTTGGGAATCGGCGGCAATCACCGCCAGTTCCTCGACCCAAGCAGTGGCACTACCCAGATCGACGCCTGCACCCGCCGTGCAGGCTTTGAACAGGGCTTCGGCGTAAGGGCGGGCAATGGTGGCGATTTCGGCCATGAATGCTTCCCTTACAGTTCAGTCTTGAGGCGGTTCAGCAAATCTGCATGAACACCGGCGTTGACTTCCTTGCGGAGAATCTGCTCGGCGCCCTTGACAGCCAGCACAGCCACCTGCTCACGCAGTGCTTCACGGGCCTGCACCACCTGTTGCTTGGCTTCCGCCTGCGCAGCAGTAATAATTTTCTGAGCTTCTTCGCTGGCGCGGGCCTTGGCTTCTTCAACGATGGCCTGGGCACGGCGATCGGCATCAGCCAGACGGGCAGCCGTCTCATTGCGCGTCTGCGACAGTTCCTTCTCGACGCGCTGGTTAGCAGCGCTCAATTCGGACTTGGCACGGTCGGCAGCAGCGAGACCATCGGCGATTTTCTGGGCTCGCTCGTCCAGCGCCTTGACAATCGGGGGCCACACGAATTTCATCGTGAACAGCACCAGAATCAAGAAGACGATGGCCTGAACGAACAGGGTCGCGTTGATACTCACGGCAACACCTTTCTATTTGGGCGTTGATCGGAGATTAGGCCAGAACGAAGGGGTTGGCGAAAGCGAACAGCAGGGCAATAGCCACACCAATCAGGAAAGCCGCATCGATCAGACCAGCCAAGATGAACATCTTGGTTTGCAGTTCGTTGATCAGCTCAGGTTGACGTGCCGAAGCTTCCAGGAACTTGCCGCCCATCAAAGCGATACCGATGGAAGCGCCGATAGCGCCCAAACCAACGATCAGACCACAAGCCAGAGCGACGAGACCGAGAATGTTTTCCATGATGACTCCTGATGTAAAAAAGAAAGGTTAAGAAAGGAAAGGGAAATGGTCAGTGGGCTTCATGCGCTTGGCCGAGATAGATCAGCGTCAGCATCATGAAAATAAAGGCTTGCAGGGTAATGATCAGGATGTGGAAGATCGCCCAGATCGAACCTGCAATGATGTGCCCCACAGGGAGCAACACACCGGAAAGCGACATGGCAGCAGCACCACCCATCAGGGCAATCAGCATGAACACCAACTCACCAGCGTACATGTTGCCAAACAACCGCATACCGTGCGAAACCGTTTTGGCAACGTATTCAATGATCTGCATGAGCAGATTGACCACACCCAGAATCAGGGCGAAGACAGGATTTTTGCTGGTGCCAAAGGGAGCAGTCACCAGTTCATGCGCCCAGCCACCCAGGCCCTTGATTTTGACACTGTAGATCAAGCACAACACCAACACAGCAGAAGACAAGCCCAGCGTGGTGGACAGGTCGGCTGTGGGCACAACACGCAGATAAGCATGGTGCGGATCATGACCAGCAGCACCGTAAATCTGAGCCCAAATGGCGGGCAGCAAATCCACAGGCAACAAATCCATAGCGTTCATCAGGAAAATCCAGACAAACACGGTCAGCGCCAACGGCGCAATGAACTTGCGGCTTTCTGCGTTGTGGATATTGGCTTTGGCTTGGTTGTCTACCATTTCGACCAGCAGCTCGACGGCAGCTTGGAAACGACCTGGCACGCCCGAAGTTGCCGTACGTGCCCCCAGCCACAAGAAGAAAAGCCCAAGCACACCAATGGTGACACTGACGATCACGGAGTCAAAGTTGACCACCGAGAAATCGATAATGGACTTTTGCTTGATATTTTGAAGGTGCTGCAAGTGGTGAACGATGTATTCACTTGCAGTTGGAGCGTGCGCATCTGCGGCCATCGGACAACTCTTCTCTTAATCAATCGGTTTTTCGGACACTGGACTGCACCATGAGCGCAATCCAGTACGTTTTCATCGTCACTACCATGCCAGCCAGTAAGGCCAGCCAGCTCAACTGCGCCACCATCCGGGGCGCAGCCGCCAACATGGCTACGGTGAGCACAATTTTGACCAGCTCCCAGACAAAGAACCCCGCCATCGCACTGCCGCCGGACTTAGCGAACTTTTGGCGATTCATGCCGCGTGCAAACAGCACCGCAGGAAGCACCACAGCAAACGCACCATAGGCAGCAGACCAACCCCAGTGCGTTTTGCCAGAAACCAGCCCCAGTAGCAAGGCCATCAGCACGCCTACTGCCACCTGAATGGCGATGACACGCCACACCGACAGCACTTTATGGCTCTGACGCCACACTTGCGCTTGTTCTGCACTGAGGGGCTTGAAGTCGGATTCTTCGGCCTCAGCTTCTGTGTCGAACGGAGCGATTGTTTTCATCGTTTTTACCCCGTAACGTCACACACTGAAACCTTCACAAAGCCCTTGATTATAAGTAAAAACCCCCGTGTGCAACAAATTATCTGTTGCATCGGTGGTTTTGCTATGTCTTTCTGCTCTGTGGCTGAAGGCGCTGACACCCCTGATGGACAAGAACTTGCCCTCCAAAACCGTCTGTTTTGCACAACTGCCGCACAATTGCGGGCACCTGAAAGCTACCCACCAAGGTTACCCGATGACTATTACTTCTGGCTTGCATACCCCTTCATCATCCGACACAGCCAGTAGCGACCCACGCAAAGACTCGCTGATCGAGTACCCCAGCCTGTTTCCGATCAAAGTGATGGGGCTGAAGGTGGATGCGCTGCTACCTGGGGTAACGGCGCTGGCGCGGCAGTTTGACCCTTTTTTTGATGCCGCCACCATGGAGCTGCGCGAAAGCAGTGGGGGCAAATACTTGGGCATCACCATCACCATCACCGCTACCAGCCGCGAGCAATTGGATGGTTTGTACCTCGCCTTGACAGCGCACCCTCTGGTGAAAGTGGTGCTCTGATATGCCCGCCGCAGACACTGCCATTGCCCTGCGCTGGCTGGGCCGTGTACCGTATCTGGACAGCTATCAGGCGATGCAGGATTTCACGGCTGCACGCACTGCCGAGCAGGCCGACGAAATTTGGCTATGCGAGCACCCAGCCACCTTTACCCAAGGATTGGCGGGACAGGCTGGGCATTTACTCGCCCCCGGTGATATTCCGGTGGTCAGCACCAACCGTGGCGGGCAGGTGACGTACCACGGCCCCGGCCAAGTGGTGGCTTATCCGCTGCTGAATTTGCAACGCGCTGGCTACTATGTGAAGGAATACGTCTATCGCATTGAGGAGGCGGTGATTCGCACCTTGGCGCACTTTGGCGTTACCGGCCACCGCGTGGCTGGTGCCCCCGGCATTTATGTGCGCTTGGATGATCCACACAACCACGCCCCACTGCCACAGCGCCCGCAAAAACGTGAGGATGGCAGCGTGCCTACGCCGGACTTTGTGGGGCTGGGCAAAATTGCCGCACTGGGCATCAAGGTAAGCCGCCACTGCACCTACCACGGCGTGGCCTTGAATGTGGCAATGGATCTCAGCCCCTTTGCGCGTATCAACCCCTGTGGCTACGCAGGTTTACAGACGGTTGATCTTTCTACAATCGGCATCCACACCACTTGGGACGAAGCCGCGCAGGTACTGGCCTATCAGCTCAGTACCCGGCTGGCCCCCTGAACCGCTTACCAGCCATCAGCCATCCGTTATGAGCACTCCTGAAGTCGTGCGCGAAGCACAATCTGCCGAAAACTACAACCCGCTGGCCAAGCAAAAAGCGGCGGCCAAGCTGTCGCGCATTCCGATCAAGGTAGAGCAGGCCGAGGTGCTGAAAAAGCCGGACTGGATTCGGGTCAAGGCCGGATCGGCCAGCAGCCGCTTTTACGAGATCAAGGATGTGCTGCGTGAACACAAGCTGCACACCGTTTGCGAGGAAGCCAGCTGCCCCAACATTGGCGAGTGCTTTGGCAAGGGCACGGCCACGTTCATGATCATGGGGGACAAATGCACGCGCCGCTGCCCGTTTTGTGATGTCGGTCATGGACGCCCCGATCCGCTGGACAAGGACGAACCGCTGAACTTAGCCAAGACGATTGCCGCACTCAAACTGAAATATGTGGTGATTACCAGTGTAGACCGCGATGATCTACGCGACGGGGGCGCGGGCCATTTCGTTGAGTGCATCCAACATATCCGCCAGCTCTCGCCGCAAACGCAGATTGAGATTTTGGTGCCGGATTTCCGGGGCCGCGATGACCGGGCGCTGGAAATTCTCAAAGCGGCACCGCCGGATGTGATGAACCACAACTTAGAAACGACAGCACGCCTGTACAAAGAAGCGCGCCCCGGCTCTGACTACCAGTTCAGCCTCAACCTACTCAAGAAGTTTAAGGCTCTGCACCCGAATGTGCCGACCAAAAGCGGCATCATGGTGGGATTGGGCGAAACCGATGAAGAAATTTTGCAAGTGATGCGCGATATGCGCGCCCACGGCATCGACATGCTGACCATTGGGCAGTATTTGGCACCGAGCAACAGCCATTTGCCAGTACGCCGTTATGTGCATCCGGACACCTTCAAGATGTTTGAAGAGCAAGCCTACCAAATGGGCTTTAGCCATGCTGCGGTGGGTGCCATGGTGCGCTCAAGCTACCACGCTGACCAACAGGCACACGCAGCGGGGGTTTAAACAGCCATTGCTGCATTTCCCCCGTTGGAATCGGACACGGCGTCTCGGCTCCAACGCTACCTAGGACGGGCTTATCATGGCCCCATCCAGATTGCAGACAACGGGGGGCTCCTATGGTGAAATGGTGGCTAGCAGGCTGGTGCATCGCCTTGGCGGCCTGTGGGCCCCAGCCAGAGGACACGCGCACAGCGCCACAGTACAGCACCCAAGCACCCAGTGCTGTACGTCAGTATGTGTTTGCCGTTCACCCATTGCACAACCCAGCACGGCTGTTTGCCCTGTATGGGCCGCTGATTGATTACCTGAATCGCCATTTGCCCGACACGCCACTGCGACTAGAAGCGTCACGCAATTACGAAGAGTTTGAAAAGAAGCTCTATGGCCGCCAGCTCGACTTTGCCCTGCCCAACCCCTACCAGACCCTGAACTCTTTGCACCACGGCTACCGAGTCATTGCCAAAATGGGCGATGACCAGATGTTTACCGGGCTGATTTTGGTGCGCCGTGACAGCAACATCCGCAAAACAACAGACCTCAAGGGTAAAAAAGTAGCCTACCCAGCAGCCACCGCGCTGGCTGCCACCATGATGCCGCAGTACTACCTACAAACCCACGGTTTGGATGTACAGCGTGACATCGAAAACGTTTATGTTGGCTCGCAGGAATCTTCTATTCTGAATGTTTATTACGGCAATACGGCTGCTGCCGCCACTTGGCCTCTGCCATGGCGCGAATTCCAAAAAGAGCAGCCCGACAAGGCTGCCGAGCTAGAAGTGAAATGGCAAACCGAACCCCTGATTAATAACGGTGTGGTGGTGCGCGATGATGTACCACCAGAACTGGCAGAAAAAGTCACGGTGCTGCTCGAAACCCTGCACACCACCCCCGAAGGCGAAGCCCTGCTCCAGCGCCTAGAGTTGTCGCAGTTTGAGCGTGCAGATAACCGGCGCTACCATGTCATCAGAGAATTCTTGCATCTTTTTGCTCAAAAGGTACGTCCCCTGCCTGAGGGTCTACCATGAGCAGCTTCGGATGGCGTCTGGTAGCCGGTGGTGCTTTTAAGCGCCAGATTGTGCTGGTATTTTTGCTGGGTTTTTTGTGCCTGTTTAGTGCCTTGGTAGCCTATCTGGTACGCACACAAAGCCACAGCCTGTACGCAGAAAACCACAATGCCGCCTGGGGGCTGGCGCATTCATTGGCCGTGAGTTCACGCTCTTGGGTACTGGCCAATGATCTGGTCGGGCTAGAGGAGGTGATTGTCTCGTTTGCCAGCTATCCACACCTGCGCTATGCAATGGTGCTCTCACCCACAGGGCGGGTGCTGGCCCATACCGACCCCAGCAAAATGGGGCTGTTTTTGAGCGATACCACCAGTGCAGCGCTACTGCGCGCCCCCACAGGACTGCACCAACTATTGGTCAATGATGCAGAGACCATTGATGTGGCTGTGCCCATTCCCTTGGGAGAGCGCCATCTGGGTTGGGCGCGGGTAGCGCTGGGGCGCGAAAGTATTCAGGCAGAGTTGCGCGCTGTGTTAGTGCGCAGCTTGGCTTTTGTAGCGCTGGCCGGTGTCTTGGCGTTACTGGCGGCGATCATGATTGCCAACCGCCTCGCCCGGCGTATTGCCGCACTGGTACAGGTGGCCGACAGCGTGCGCGCGGGCGACACCACCGTGCGGGCCCACATTGCTGGTGCCCCCGACGAGATCACCCTGCTGGCCGAAAGCTTTAACCGCATGTTGGATGCACTGGAGCACAACGAACAGGCACTGCGCACGGCATCGCGCTACAGCCGCAGCCTGATTGAGGCCCACCTAGACCCACTGTTGGTGGTGGGACGCAACGGCCACATCACCGACCTGAACCGCGCCGCCGAAACCATGACGGGCCGCAGCCGCCAAGCGCTGATTGGCACCGATTTTGCCGACCATTGCGCTGAAACCGAGCAAGCGCACGAGTTGTTTGTGCAGGCACTGGCCAATGAGCAAGTCATAGACCAAGCTTTGTCGATACGGCATGTGGATGGCCATGTGACCAAAGTGCTTTACAACGCGGGCATCTTTCGCAGTGCGACAGGGGAGGTGCTGGGCGTGCTGGCAGCTGCCCGCGACGTGACTGAGCGCCAGCGCTTAGACGAGGAAATGCACCGCTACCAAGACCGGCTGGAAGCCGAAGTTCAGCAGCGCACCACCGATTTGGTGTTGGCACGCAATGCTGCTGAGGCGGCCAACCAAGCCAAAAGCGCTTTTTTAGCCAACATGAGCCACGAACTGCGCACGCCGCTCAATGCGGTGCTGGGTTTTTCGAACATGATGCGCAAAGACCCACTGCTGCCTGAGCGGCAGCGGCAAAATTTGGACATCATCAACCGCAGCGGGGAGCACCTGCTGACCCTCATCAACGACGTGCTGGACATGGCCAAAATTGAGGCCGGGCGGGTGCAATTGCAGCAGTTGCCTTTTGATCTGGGTGCGCTGGTGCGCGATGTGACCGACATGATGCAGATACGGGCGCAAGAGAAGGGCCTGCAATTGCTGATTGATCAGGACTCGCAATTTCCGCGTTATATCGTGGGTGACGAGGCGCGGCTGCGCCAAGTGCTCATCAATCTACTGGGCAATGCCGTCAAATTTACCGAGCAGGGCGGTGTGTCGATACGCCTCGGCACACGGCAGAACCAGCAGTCGCATCTGGTGATTGAGATAGAAGACTCCGGCCCCGGCATTGCCCCAGAAGACCAAGAGAGCATTTTTTTACCCTTTACCCAAATTGGCGAGCAAGGCATCAACAAGGGCACGGGACTGGGCCTGACCATTACGCGCCAGTTTGTACAACTGATGCACGGCCAAATCACCCTGCACAGCAGGCTAGGCACTGGATCGGTGTTTCGTATCGAGCTGCCTTTGCAGGAAGCCTCCGAGGCCGATATGCACTACCCCGACGCTACACAGCACGGCGATGTGCTGGGCTTGGCCCCAGGCCAGCAGCCTTGGCGCATTTTGATTGTGGAAGACCAGCGCGACAACCAGATTCTGCTGTCGCAATTGCTGGGGGCGGTGGGCTTTGAATGGCGCATTTCTGAAAATGGTGCCAAGGGCGTACAGATGTTCCAAGAGTGGCACCCAGACTTTATCTGGATGGACCACCGGATGCCGGTGATGGACGGCGTGGAGGCCACGCGGCGCATCCGCCAGTTGCCCGGCGGCCAAGAGGTGAAGATTGTGGCCGTGACCGCTTCGGCGCTGCAAGAGCAAAAAACCGAACTGCTGGCCGCCGGCATGAACGATTTTGTGCGCAAGCCCTACCGTTCCAGCGAGATTTTTGACTGCATGGCCAAGCACCTGGGGGTGCGCTATCTGTACGAGGGCTTGCCCGAAGTGGATGACAACCCCACCACCGCCTTGACCCCTGAGATGTTTGCCAGCCTGCCAAGGGCGCTATGCGAGCAATTACAGCAAGCGTTAGAGAGCCTAGAGAATGAACCTATTACTGCTGCCTTGCAAGCCGTGGCCGCACAAGATGCGGTACTGGGTAAAGCACTGCAACGTTTGGTGAATAATTTTGATTACCCGGCCATCCTTACCCTACTAGAAGCCCGCGCCCATGTCTGATAAAGGAAAAATTCTGGCCGTGGACGACACCCCGGCCTCACTCAAACTGCTGTCGGATCTGCTGCGCAACGAGGGCTACGATGTGCGCTCGGCGATCAATGGCTCGCTGGCGCTGCGCTCGGCAGCCATGAGTCCGCCGGAACTGGTGCTGCTGGACATCCGTATGCCTGAAATGGATGGCTTTGAAGTGTGCCGCCGCCTCAAGGCCGACCCGAACACTGCCTCGGTGCCAGTGATTTTTGTCAGTGCCCTGACCGATACCGACGAAAAGCTGCACGGCTTTGAACTGGGAGCGGTGGATTTTGTCACCAAGCCCTTCCAACGCGAGGAGCTAATGGCACGGGTACGGGTGCATCTGGAAGTCGATCGCCTGCGCAACCACCTAGAAGAAGCGGTGCAAGAACGCACCCACAAGCTGCAAGAGAGCCAAGAGCAACAACGCAAGATGCTGGTGGATTTTGTAGCCATGCTTGGCTCGACCGTGGAGCTGCGCGACCCGTACACGGCAGGCCACCAACGCCGGGTGGCCGATTTGGCTGGGGCCATTGCGCGCGAGTTGCAATGGCCGCCGGAGCAAATTGAGGGCCTGTATCTGGCCAGCGTGGTACATGACTTTGGCAAGATTCGGGTGCCCACCGAGATTTTGTGCAAGCCCGGCAAGCTCAAGGAGCTGGAATTCAGGCTGGTACAAGAGCACTCGAAAACTGGCTACGATATTTTGCGCTCTATTGTTTTTCCGTGGCCGATTGCGCAAACCGTATACCAACACCACGAGCGCCTGAACGGCTCAGGCTACCCGCAGGGCTTGCACGGCCCCGACATTTTGCCTGAGGCCAAGGTGCTGGCGGTGGCTGATGTGGTGGAGGCGATGATGTCACACCGCCCTTACCGCCCCAGCTTGGGGCCGGAGGCTGCTTTGCAGGAGATTGAAACGCACCGAGGTGTACTTTATGAGCCTGTGGTGGTGGATGCCTGTGTGCGGTTGTTTCGTGAACAGGGCTACCGACTGCCAGACTGAACGGCCGGGGCTTGCTCTTCCAGCGCCTTGGCGCAAGCTGCGGCCAGCAGCAACACCGCCGAAGAAAAGTAAATCCACACCAGCAGCGCTACCAGTGAGCCTGCGGCCCCATAGGCCGACACCACCGCCGCCCCAGACAGGTAGCTGGACAGCCCATGCCGCCCCACGGTAAACAACCCAGCGCCCAACAGCGCCCCCAAGGCCAAAAAACGCAGGCGCGGCTTGGGGCTGGCGCTCAGGCGCATCAGGCCCAAAAACAGCGCCGTGGCAAACAAAAAAGAAGCGCCTTCGCTCAAGACCAGCAGCGGCAGGCGGTACGGAAAATAGACCCCCAACCATGCCGTAGCCACCGCCAACGCTGCCGACAACACCAACGACAACAACAACAAAAACCCCATCACCAGCAAATAGGCCAGCCCACGCAAACGCAAGGTGGCCGTTTCGCGCCAGCCTAGGCGCGAGGGGGCCGCTGTCACCGTTTGCCAGATGCGGCTAAACGCCGATTGCAACTCGGCAAACACCCCAGTGGCCCCCCACAGCAGCAGCAGCAGCGCCACCACCGAGGCCACCAGCCCCTCGGATGGGGCTTGGGCGCTGGCCAAGGCTTGGCGCACGACTTCGGCAGTGCGCTCACCGGTAAAGGTGCGTATCTGCGCTAACAGGTTGTATTCGACCACGGCCCGGTCTAGCCACCAGCCCAAGCTGGCCACCATCACCACCAACAAGGGGGCCAAGCTCAACATGCCGTAAAACGACATAGCGGCGCTCATGCGTGGGCCATCGGCCTCCAGCCAAAGCTCGATAGCGCGTACCGGCCACGCATGCCGAAGCAGAGGGGGCGCTGCGGCATCAGGAGCAAGAGGGCGGGGCGTTTCGGGCAGGGGTTCGGACATAGGCCGCAATGTAGTGCCTGCTGCTAACCCTCTTTGGTAGAGAAGAGACTTTGCAAGAGTTTGCAAGCTACCTATTTACCCTTAGCAGGCGGATTTTTGCACTATTTTCAAAGGCAAATGTGCCATGCTGCGATTTTTTCAGAAAGGAAATCTTCATGCTCGGTTCTGCCCATGTTGTCAAAACCTTGGTTCTGGCGCTTGCTGCGCTTGCTGGTGGTGCTGCCTATGCCAGCGGTGGTGGTCACCACCATTGGGCCTACCACGGTGAACACGAAGGCCCTGCCCGCTGGGGGGAGTTGGATCCCGCTTTTGAAACCTGTGCCAAAGGGGGCCGCCAAAGCCCGATTGACATCAGCAGTACGGTCAAAGCGGAGCTGCCCAGCCTGAATTTTGAATACAACAAGGCCGAGCCGACCATCGTGAACAACGGCCACACCGTGCAGGTGAATGTGCCCCCAGGCAGCCAGCTCAAGGTGGCTGGGCAAACCTATAGCCTGTTGCAGTTTCACTTCCATACGCCCAGCGAGGAGACTATCGGCGGCAAGCATACGGCAATGGTGGGGCACTTTGTACATAAAAACGCTGCAGGGCAACTGGGCGTGGTGGCGGTGCTGATGCAGCCCGGCCCCATCGCCAAGAACCCAGCCTATGCCCCCGTGTTTGACCATCTGCCCCGCCCAAATGAAAAGATCACCGTCGAGGGCTTGGAGCTGGATTTGGCTGCCATGCTCCCCACCGACAAGGGCTACTACAGCTTTGAAGGCTCTCTGACCACGCCGCCGTGCTCAGAATCAGTGAACTGGATGGTGCTTAAACGGCCTGTGGCGCTGGGCAATGAGCAGATCAAGGCGTTCCGACGTTTGTTCAATGCCAACGCCCGCCCGGTGCAACCACTCAATGGCCGGGTGGTGAAAGAATCGCTCTAAAAAATACGTAAAAACCCTGTCAGTAGAAACCCGTATATTTTTGCTGACCAAGGCTAAAATCCGCAGCTTTCCAACCCCTGCGGAGCTTTTCCATGTCCTTGGCCGATCGGGTTCTCTACCCAGACTTTCTCCAGCGCGTTATGTCTGCCGATGAGGCGGCTGCGCTTATTCCTGCCGGTGCCAATGTGGGCATGAGCGGCTTTACCGGCGCGGGCTACCCCAAGGCGGTGCCGCTGGCACTGGCCGCGCGCATCGAAAACGAGCACGCCCAAGGGCACCCGTTCCGTATCAGCGTCTGGACGGGCGCTTCTACCGCGCCAGAGTTGGACGGTGCGCTAGCCAAGGTCAATGGCATTGAGATGCGCCTGCCGTTCCAGTCTGACCCGATCTGCCGCAACAAAATCAACAGCGGCGAGATGCAGTTCAGTGATATGCACTTGTCGCATGTGGCACAACACGCTTGGTTTGGCTTTTTGGGCCATTTGGATGTGGCCGTGGTCGAAGTGGCAGGGGTGTTGCCCGATGGCCGTTTGATTCCCTCCACTGCCATCGGTAACAATAAAACGTGGCTCGATTTGGCCGACAAGGTGATTTTGGAAGTCAACACCCAAGTGCCAGACAAGATGGACGGGATGCACGACATCTATTACGGCACCGCCGTGCCCCCACACCGCAAGCCCATCCCCATGACGCACCCGCACGAGCGCATTGGTGAGCCTTATTTGCACGTAGACCCAGCCAAGGTGGTGGCGGTGGTACACACCCAGCAGGGCGACCGTGACACCCGTTTTGCCGCGCCCGATGCGGTGTCGCAAAAAATTGCCAGCTACATCATCGACTTTTTGCAATTTGAAGTGAAGCAGGGCCGCCTGCCCGCTAATTTGCTGCCGTTGCAATCGGGCGTGGGCAATGTAGCCAACGCGGTGCTGGCCGGGCTGCTGGGTAGCCCGTTTGAGCAACTGACCGGCTACACCGAGGTGCTGCAAGACGGTATGTTGGACTTGCTGCGTGCGGGCAAGATGGTGTCGGCATCAGCCACGGCCATTTCATTGAGTAAGACGGCGCTGGCCGACTTTCACGAGAACATTGACTTTTACCGCGAGCGCATCTTGCTGCGGCCCCAAGAGATCAGCAACCACCCCGAACTGGTGCGCCGCTTGGGCATCATTGCCATGAACGCGATGATTGAGGCCGATATCTATGGCAACGTCAA
>JAIESZ010000167.1 GCA_019745615.1 Burkholderiaceae bacterium | reverse complement strand
CAGCCCGGAAAGTAGAACACCGCCTCGGTCTCAGAGGTGGTGGTTTTGGGGTTGCGGATGATCGGGACGTAATCCTTGTTCTCGATGTCCAGCAGCGCACGGGCGGTCTGTTTGGGCAGGCCACCGGGCAGCTTTTTGTTGATAAAGTGGATCACCTGCTCTTTGATCGGTGCGGTGCCCACAGTGGCTGGTGGCTTGGCCGTTTGTTTGCGCCCCATTTTGCGCAGCAAATCTACCGCCATGCGCTGGGCTTTAAAGCCCACACCCACCATCGCCGAGCGCATCAGTTTGATGGTGTCGGGATTGGTGGCATTGAGCATCGCCATCGCGGCGGCATTGCCGGGGCGGAAGCTCTTTTTACCCATTTTGCGCAGCAGGTTGCGCATGTTCATGGTCACATCGCCAAAGTCAATCTTGACCGGGCAGGGGCTTTCGCAGCGGTGGCAGACCGTGCAGTGGTCGGCCACGTCTTCAAACTCTTGCCAGTGCTTGATGCTCACGCCCCGGCGGGTTTGCTCTTCGTACAAAAAGGCTTCGACCAGCAGCGAGGTAGCCAAAATCTTGTTGCGTGGGCTGTACAGCAGGTTGGCACGCGGCACATGGGTGCTGCACACGGGCTTGCACTTGCCGCAGCGCAGGCAGTCTTTGACCGAATCAGCAATCGCGCCAATATCGCTTTGCTGCATGATGAGCGATTCATGCCCCATCAGGCCAAAGCTGGGGGTGTAGGCATGTGTCAGATCAGAGAAGGCGACCTGCTCGCTCAGTGCATCGCCCTTGCCTTGGGGGGCGGTGGGCTGGTCTTGCGGGCGCAGCAGTTTGCCCTTGTTAAAGCGCCCTTGCGGGTCAATCTTGGCCTTGTACTGGGCAAAGGGCAGCAGCTCCTTGTCGGTCAAAAATTCGAGCTTGGTGATGCCAATGCCGTGCTCGCCAGAGATCACGCCGTCCAAGCTGCGCGCCAGCACCATGATGCGCTCCACGGCACCGTGCGCCGCTTGCAGCATTTCGTAGTCGTCGCTGTTGACGGGCAGGTTGGTATGCACGTTGCCATCACCCGCGTGCATGTGCAACGCTACCCAAACGCGGCCCTTGAGCACGCGCTGGTGGATGGCATTGCACTCGGCCAAAATGGGTTGGAAGGCTGCGCCGGTAAAGATGTCTTGCAGGCGGGCGCGGATTTGCGTTTTCCAACTCGCGCGCAGGCGGTGGTCTTGCAGTTGCGGAAACAGGTTTTCCACGTCCAGCAGCCAGCCTTGCCACAGGTCACGCACTTCTACCAATACCGCCACGGCTTGGGCTACGCGGTCTTCGAGCATTTCGGCAGCGGGGATTTCGCTGGTCTCGTCGTGCTTGCCCAGTGGCAGGTTGCCACGCAGGAAGAAGGCTTCGAGCGCATCGACCAGCTTGAGCTTGTTGCGCAGGCTCAGTTCGATATTGATGCGCTCGATGCCATCGGTGTACTCGGCCATGCGCGGCAGCGGAATCACCACGTCTTCGTTGATCTTGAAGGCGTTGGTGTGCTTAGAGATGGCGGCAGTGCGCTTGCGGTCGGCCCAGAACTTTTTGCGCGCTTCGGGGCTGATGGCAATAAAGCCTTCGCCGCTGCGCGAGTTGGCAATGCGTACCACTTCGCTGGTGACGCGGGCCACATCATCGGCGTTGTCACCGGCAATGTCACCAAACAGCACCATTTTGGGCAGGCCGCCGTGCTTTTTGCTCTTGGTGGTGTAGCCCACCGCTTTGAGGTAGCGGTCGTCCAAGTGCTCTAAACCAGCCAGCAGCACGCCTGAGCGCTTTTGCTCGGCAAACATAAAGTCTTTGATCTCGACAATGCTGGGCACGGCGTCTTTGGCATTGCCAAAGAATTCTAGGCACACGGTGCGGGTGTGTTCTGGCATCCGGTGGACTACCCAGCGGGCGCTGGTAATCAATCCGTCACAGCCTTCTTTTTGGATGCCCGGCAGGCCGCTGAGGAACTTGTCGGTCACGTCCTTGCCCAGCCCCTCTTTGCGGAAGGTCTTGCCGGGGATGTCGAGGCGCTCGGTGCGGATAAAGGTTTTGCCGTCGGCTTGGTAGTAGTTCAGCTCAAAGCTGGCCATGTCGGCATCGTGGATTTTGCCGAGGTTGTGGTCTAGGCGCGTCACTTCCAGCCACTGCGCATCGGGCGTGACCATGCGCCAGCTGGCGAGGTTGTCCAGCGCGGTGCCCCAGAGTACGGCTTTTTTGCCACCGGCATTCATAGCGATGTTGCCGCCAATGCACGAGGCTTCGGCGCTGGTCGGGTCTACCGCAAACACAAACCCGGCGCGTTCGGCGGCATCGGCCACGCGCTGTGTGACCACGCCCGCTTCTGTCCAGATGGTGCCCACTTCGCGCTCAACGCCGGGGAGCTTGCGCATCTCCACCTCGGTCATGGCTTCGAGCTTTTCGGTGTTAATGACGACGCTCTTCCAAGTGAGGGGGATGGCACCGCCGGTGTAGCCGGTACCGCCTCCGCGTGGAATGATGGTCATTTCTAGCTCAATGCAGCCCTTGACCAGCGCGGCCATCTCGGCCTCGGTGTCGGGGGTGAGCACAACAAACGGGTACTCAACGCGCCAGTCGGTGGCGTCGGTGACGTGGCTGACGCGGCTGAGGGCATCAAACTTGATGTTGTCTTTGGCCGTCAGGCGGCCCAGTGTGCGCCGGGTTTGGCGGCGCAGCTCGGCAATTTGGTCAAAAGCGGCATCAAAACGGCGGATGGCATTACCGGCCAGTTCCAGCAGCTCGCCCACTAACGCATCGCGGGCGGCATCGTCTTGGGGCTTGCGGCGCTTTTGCACCTCGCCCAGCCGGTGTTGCAGTGCTTGCACCAAGAGCTTGCGCCGGTCGGGGTTGTCGAGCAGGTCGTCTTGCAGATACGGGTTGCGCTGCACCACCCAAATATCGCCCAACACTTCATAGAGCATACGGGCCGAGCGACCTGTGTGGCGCTCTTCGCGCAGTTGTTGCAATACCACCCAAGCGCGCGCACCCAACAGGCGGATGACAATTTCGCGGTCGGAGAAGCTGGTGTAGTTGTAAGGAATCTCGCGCAATCGCACGGGTTCGGGGGACTGCGCCATCAGGGCGGTCAACGCGGTCGGAGCATTCATGGGGTGAACCTTAAAGGGGCGGCGCACCCGGCCAAGCCGGGAAATCGCAAAAGGGGATTTTAGAAGCGCAAGACACCATTGTTGATGTCAGGGGCAAGACGGGGCCATGCTGCACCCGTCAACAGATGCGCGGCAGGGCTTCGGCGGCCAGCCAATCGACCATGCGCCGCCCACCCATACGGGTGTGCATCTGCACAAAACAGCGCTCATCGGCAATGATCTCGCCAATGCGGGCCGCCTCGCGGCCCAGTGGGTGGGCGCGCAGTGCGGCCAGTGCTTGCTCGGCTTGGTTGGCAGGCACTACCACCAGCAAGCGGCCCTCGTTGGCAACATCTATCGGGTCTAGGCCCAGCAGCTCACAGGCAGCGGCCACGGCAGGGCGCACCGGCATGTGCGCTTCTTGCAGCACCACGCCCACGCCAGATTGGTGGGCAATCTCATTGAGCGTGGCCGATAGGCCGCCGCGTGTTGGGTCGCGCAGCACATGGACGCCGGGTGCGGCATCCAGCAGATCAGACACCAGCCCGTGCAGTGCTGCCGTATCAGAGACGATGGGTGCAGCAAACGCCAGCCCCTCGCGCACCGACATGATCGCCATACCGTGGTCGCCGAGGGGGCCAGACACCAGCACCACATCACCGGGCTGGGCATAGGCACCAGACACATTGACATCTTCGCGCAAGACCCCGACGCCCGTGGTGGTGATAAAAATACCATCGGCTTTGCCGCGCTCTACTACTTTGGTGTCGCCCGTGACGATGGGAACGCCCGCTGCACGCGATGCCTCGGCCATCGAATCGACGATGCGTGCCAAATCAGCCAGCAGCAGCCCTTCTTCCAAAATAAAGCTGGCCGCCAGATACAAAGGGCGCGCCCCCATCACCGCCACATCGTTGATCGTGCCATGCACTGACAGGCAACCCATATCACCCCCCGGAAAGAACAAGGGTGACACCACATGGGCATCGGTAGCCATGACTAGCCGCCCGTGGCACCGTGGCAGCCGAGCGCCATCGTCTCCTTGGGCTAAAAAATCGTTGTGCAAGGAGCGGGCAAACAGTTGCTCGATCAACTGCGCCATCGCTCGACCCCCAGCACCATGCGATAGATCAATGCGGCCATGTTGCAAATCGAGCGGGGCTGCGGCAAAGGGCTTCATGTTTTTTCTTGCAGAATGGAGATAAACATTTTCAATTGCTACATCATGCACCACGCTTCCACACGACTGTCTTTTTTGCGTTCGGCTCTGCTGGCGCTGTGGGTCTTATCTACTTGCACGGGCTGCGCGGTGGTCACGGTGGCGGGGGCGGCAGTGTCGGTGGCCACTACTGCCGTCGGGGTGGGGGTGGCCGTGGTGGGCACGGTCGTGGATGTGGGCGCAGCGGGTGTTAAGGCGGTGGTGGGCCGCAAGGAAGAGAATTGACAGCAGAGGTGCTTTTGGCGCGTACCACCGAGTATCAAAACTCGTAAAAATTCAGAATTTAAAGAGAGTGTGTGGGCATGAAGAGAATTTTGGGTAGTAATCGGTACCTTTCGGAGTGGATTTTACTGCTCGGTGGTTTGTTGCTGGTGGTGGCGGTGATTGGTGTTAATTTCTACCGAGAATATGTGGGCATTGGCAACCGCGAGCGTGAGCGACTAGCCACCCAAGCCAGTGTCCTCAACAAAGGTCTGGATCAGGCTTTGGAGGTGGTGGATAACGCCTTGATCGGTATTCGCAATGATCTACCGGGTTGGCGTAGTACGGAAGGGGGTATTTCTGAAACCAGCCACCGCTTGCGCGCTTTTGCCGACGCTATGCGCATAGTTCATACTATGCTCGTACTCGATGCGGATGGCAATATAATTGCTGCCAGCCGTCCGGAGTTAATCGGAATAAATGTTAGTTATCGGCCCTATTTTATTCAGGCCCGTGCAAATCCCAATCCTGACATCCTGTATATAACACCACCTTTGAAGAGTGTGTTTGGTGCTTGGGTCATGAACGTGGTGCGTGTGATTCAGGGCCCTGAGGGCCAATTTGCAGGCGTGATTCTGGCGGCCCTAGACCCAGAGGCACTCAGAGACCAAGTGGGTGCCGTGCTTTACCATAAAGACATGTGGGCGGCTATTGCGCATGGTGATGGCTTGCAAGTGGTCATGGCACCTGATCGACCCGGACAGGATGGGCTCAATTTGGCCCAGCCCGGTTCTATTTTCTCGCGCTATATGGCCAGCGGCCAAATGTCACAAGTGCTGGAAGGCACTTCTGTGGCTACAGGAGAGTATCGATTAATGGCTTTGCACACCGTTCGCCCACCGAATCTGCCGATGGACAAGCCTTTGGTGGTTGCAGTAGGGCGAAATATAGAGGCGCTGTATGTGGGCTGGTATGCACAGTTATGGTTAACCGGTGGATTGTTGCTTTTGTTGGTGGGGGGGGCAGTACCGGCACTGGCTTATGTTCAGCAGCGCCGCCAAAGTGCTGATGTTATCAAAGCGCAGGCAGACGCCGCCTTGGCCCAAAGTGAGTATTTTATGCGCTCATTGATTAATGTTATTCCGGGTATGGTGGGGTACTGGACAAAAGAATTGCGCAGCACCTTTGCCAATGATGCTTATTTAGATTGGTTTGGTAAAACAAAAGAGCAGATGAAGGGCATTCACATCCATGATTTGATGGGGGATGAGCTTTTCCAGAAAAATGATTCTTACATCCGTGCTGCTCTGGCCGGAGAGCGTCAGAGTTTTGAGCGCACCTTGGTGAAAGCGGATGGCAGTATAGGATATACATGGACGCATTACATCCCAGATTTTATGAATGGGCAAGTGCAAGGGTTCTTTGTTTTGGTGTCTGATGTGACTGATCTGAAAAAATCAGAGGCTGCCTTGCGAGAGAATCGGCGGTTCTTGCAAGACCTGATTGAGCACAGTGGTACGCTGATTTCTGCCAAAGATAAGGAAGGAAAATACCTGCTCGTCAATCAGATGTACGAGCAGTTAACTGGTCATTATCGTGATCAAGTGCTGGGTCATACAGATCTTGAAATCTATTCTGATCAAGAGGCTCTGCCATTCATAGAAAATGATAAATTTGTCATGTCTTCTATGAAGACTCAGCGCTTTGAAGAATTGCTTGGCGCACACCATTTTTTGACAACAAAATTTCCACTTTTGGATGGGGATGGTAATTTGAGTGGTGTTTGTGGAATTTCTGCCGACATTACTGAGCAAAAAGAGTTACAGAGAAAAATGGAGTTGCTGGCTAATACGGATGCACTGACGCGGCTGGCTAATCGACGCCGGTTTCATGAGTTGGCTGAGTTGGAGATTTCACGAGCAAGGCGGTTTACTCAAAACTTCTCGGTGTTGATGTTGGATATTGATAATTTCAAATCTATTAATGATAGGTATGGTCATGATGTGGGAGATAAGGTAATTGCCTATATTGGCGATTTGTGTCGTAATGAATTGCGTGATATTGATATTGCTGGGCGTTTGGGGGGTGAAGAATTTGCCATCCTTTTACCAGGCACCTCCTCTGGAGGTGGACGGGAGGTGGCAGAGCGCCTGCGCCGTGACATTGAGAACCATGAAATGGAATTGTCTGAAGGCACGGTACTCAAGTTCACGGTGTCGATTGGCTGCGTGAGCAGTACGGATCTGTCATTGGATATAGAGCAGCTACTTAAAAGGGCCGATCAATGTTTGTATGAGGCCAAAAGGTCGGGCCGCAACCGCGTCGTGCTGTGAGTCGAAACGTCGGGTATGACATTCCTAAGAGCTAAAAACAGTTTTGCCATGCCCCTCAAAATTGAAATCGTACCTTCGCTGGGTGCGGTGCCCGCAGCAGAGTGGAATGCTCTGGCCGGTACCAACCCTTTCACCCAGCACCATTTTTTGCACCTGTTGCAAGAAACCGCTTGTGCCACCCCCGACACCGGCTGGACGCCCTGCCATGTGCTGCTGCGCGAGCAGGGGGTGTTGCAAGGGGCCGTGGCCGCTTACCTAAAAACCCATTCGCGTGGCGAGTTTGTCTTTGACCAATCGTGGGCGCAGGCGTACCAGCAACATGGCCTAGATTACTACCCCAAGCTGGTGGTGTCGGTGCCGTTCACGCCGGTGGCTGGCCCGCGCCTGTTGGCCCACCAGCCAGCGCATCAAGCCTTGTTGATTCAGGCGCTGATGGCGCTGGCACAGCAGGCACAGGCTTCTTCCATCCATGTGTTGTTTCCGGCAGAACAAGACCTTGCCGCGCTCAAAGATGCCGGTTTTATGGTGCGTGAGAGTGTGCAGTTCCATTGGCGCAATGCTGCTTATGCCGATATGGATGCCTTTTTGGCAACGATGGCGCAAGAAAAACGCAAAAAATTCAAACAAGACCGCAAAAAGGTGCAGGCAGCGGGGATCACCTTTTCTTGGCTGGAGGGTGAGGCCCTCGACCCGGAAGCGCTGCAATTTTTTTACCGCTGCTACCAGAACACCTACGAGCGCCATTGGGGCAAGCCCTATTTGTCGCTGGAGTTCTTTCTCCGTCTGCACCAGCAAGCCCCCGATGCCTTGATGCTGGTATTGGCGCATCGGCAGGGGGTGCCGGTGGCCTGTGCCTTGAATGTTCGGGGGGCGGATGTGCTGTATGGACGCTATTGGGGCTGCACCGAACAGGTACCGGGCCTGCACTTTGAGACCTGCTATGCCCAGTCCATCGCTTACTGCATTGATCGGGGCTTACAGTGGTTTGAGGGCGGCGCTCAGGGCGAGCACAAGATGTCGCGTGGCCTGCTGCCGGTCAAAACTTTTTCTGCCCATTGGGTGGCCGATCCGCGCTTTGCCGAGGCCATTGCCGAATTTTTGCAGCGTGAAACCCAAGCCGTGGAGGACTATGTGGAGGTGCTGGAGCAAAGCTCGCCGTTCAAGCGGCAGGGTTGAGGCTGGGCGCAGCCGCAACCACCTCACGAAAGCGCCCATAACTGTAATGCGCCGCACAGGCCCCCTCTGACGACACCATGCACGAGCCTATCGGGTGCTCAGGGGTGCAGGCCGTGGCAAAGATGCGGCATTGCTGCGGGCGTTTCTCGCCGCGCAAAATGGCCGCACATTCGCAGGCTTTGTGGTCGGGCACCGGCTGGTAGGGAGTGGCAAAACGCTGTTCGGCGTCAAAAGCTGCCCAAGCCGGGCGCAGGCGCAGGGCCGATTGCGCCAAGGTGCCCAAGCCGCGCCAGTCAAAATCCGGGCGCAGTTCAAACACCTGCTCTACCAGGGCTTGTGCCTTGCGGTTGCCTTCGGGCGTCACGGCGCGGGTGAATTGGTTTTCTACTTCGGCGCGGCCTTGGTTGATCTGCGCCACCAGCATTTGGATAGCGCGCAGCACATCCAGCGGTTCAAAGCCTGCAATCACCACCGGCTTGCCATAGTCGCGTGCAAACGGGGTGTAGGGGGCGCTGCCAATCACCGTAGACACATGGGCTGGCCCGACAAAACCGTCAATTTGCACGCCGGTGGCAGAGGCCAAAATGGCGTGCATCGCCGCTGGGGTCAGCACATGGTTGCACAGCACTGAAAAGTTTTGCAAGCCTTCGGCCTGTGCTTGCAGCACGGCCACAGCAGTGGGCGGTGTGGTGGTTTCAAAGCCAATCGCCAAAAACACCACCTGCCGCTCCGGCTGGTTGCGGGCAATTTGTAAGGCATCTAGCGGCGAGTAGACCATACGCACATCGGCCCCCCGCCCCTTGGCCCGCAGCAGGGAGAGCTTGTGCGATGCCGGTACGCGCAGGGTATCGCCATAGGCACACAAAATCACCTGCTGCTCTAGTGCCAGCCGAATGGCTTGGTCGATGCGGCCAATGGGCAGCACGCACACCGGGCAGCCGGGGCCGTGAATCAGTTGGATGGACGGCGGCAGCAAGTCCACCAGCCCATAGCGGGAGATGGCATGGGTATGGCCGCCGCAAAACTCCATCAGCCGGTAGAGGCGTCCGGGTTGCACCTCGCGGGCAATGGCTTGGGCCAGCCCTTGGGCGAGTTCGCCATCGCGAAAATCATCGACATACTTCATGGCGCGGCCCCTGCACTGGTGGCCCCGATTTCCCGGAACAAGGCCAGCGTGGCTTCGGCCTCTGCAACATCCAGCTTTTGCAGCGCAAAGCCGACATGGACGATGACATAGTCGCCCACGGCCACATCGTCTACCATCGCCAGCGAGATGGTTTTGCGCACCCCGTCTAAATCGACCACGGCCTGATCTGGCCCTTGCAAGGCGACTACTTTAGCGGGTACGGCCAGACACATAGCAATCGTCCTTCTCAGTGGTGCAAGGCTGCGCGGGCTACCCACGCTTGGCCCAAGGCAATGGCGCTGTCGCCGGGGCGCAGGGTGCGCGCCTCTAGGCAGCGCAGCCCCCGTGTGGCGCAGTGTTGGCGCATCGCTGCCAACAGGTATTGATTGAACCAGCAACCGCCACCCAGCGCCACGGTAGTAATACCCGTGGTTTGTATGGCTTGCTCTAACCAAGCGCACAAGGCGGCAGCCACGGTGGCATGAAAGCGGGCGGCACCTCGGCCAGCATTTTGTTCATCGACCAAGGAGGCCAGCAGGGGCAACAGGTTCAACTGCCCATCGGCCTGTACCTGCCAGCCTTGGGCCAGCGGCGCACAGGGGCCGTAGGCGGTGGCCGCCTGCTCCAGTGCGATGGCGGCCTCTGCCTCGGTGCGCATGATGCTGCACAGGCCTAGCAAGCCAGCAGCGGCATCAAACACCCGGCCCATGCTGGAAGTGGTGGGGCAGCGCAGGCCGTGGGCCAGCAGTTGGGCCACTCCGGAAGCAGCGCTGTGATCGGCAAAGCGTGCGGGGATGTCGGCGCCCCGGCCCAGTGCGTGCAGGGCCGCTGCGGCCATGCGCCAAGGCTCTTGTGCCGCCCGGTCTGCGCCCGGTAGGGCCAAGGGGCGCAGGTGGCCCCAGCGTTGGCAATGGGCACCCTGCACTTGGAGCAATTCTCCACCCCAAGCCTTGCCATCATGGCCGAGTCCGACACCATCCAGCGCCAAGCCCAGCACCGGCCCGTCCCAACGGTGTTCGGCACAGATGGCAGCAATATGGGCATGGTGGTGTTGCACCGCCAGCAGCGGCACGCCGGTTGCTTGTGCCAGCTCCGCTGCAAAACGGCTGGAGTGAAAATCTGGGTGCAGGTCGTGGGCGATGCGTGCGGGGAGTTGGCCGGTTTCCTGCTTTAGCCACTCCAGCAAGGCCCGTGCCATGCCTTCGTGGGCGCGGCAGGCGTCCACGCTGTCCAAGTCGCCTACGGTGGGCGAGACCACGGCTTGGTCAGCCGCCAGCGCGCAGACGGTATTCTTAAACCATGCCCCCAAAGCCAGCACGGGCGGCCCGCTGCTGACTTGCAAACGGTGCTCTATGCAGTGGGATGTTGGCATGGGCATGGTCAGGCCGGGGTGGTGGTGGCAGCGGCACGCCCTAGGGTGTCAGCCACCACTTTGCACGCTCGCGCCTGTTGTTGCAGCCAAGCCAGCCATTCGTCCATGCCTTCGCCTTGTGTGGCTGAGACACGAATGATGCGGATGGCCGGATGCACTTGGCGTGCATAGGCTTCGGCCTTGGCGATGTCAAAGTCTAAATGCGGCAGCAGATCGCATTTGTTCAGCAGCATCAGGTCGGCGGCACGGAACATATCCGGGTATTTGAGTGGTTTGTCTTCGCCTTCGGTGACCGACAGCACCACCACCTTGTGCGCCTCGCCCAAATCAAACGAGGCTGGGCAAACCAGATTGCCCACATTTTCGATCAGCAGCAGTCCGCCAGAGGCCAGTGGCAAGGCGCACAGGGCGTCTGCCACCATCGTCGCATCCAAATGGCAGCCTTTGCCGGTGTTGATTTGCGTTGCTGGTGCCCCAGTGGTGCGGATGCGTTGGGCATCCAAGCTGGTTTGCTGGTCGCCTTCGATCACCGCTACGGGCAACTGACCGGCAAGGCGCTCAATGGTTTTGACCAGCAGGGTGGTTTTGCCCGATCCGGGGCTAGAGACTAAATTGAGCGCCAACACCCCGGTTTGGGTAAACGTGCGGCGGTTGGTGCTGGCTTGGGCGTTGTTGCGCGCCAGCAAGTCTTGCTCTACCGCCACGCGGCGCACACGCTCGGCCTCTGGGGCGGTGCTGTGGCTGTGGATGTGACCATCATGGCTGTGCGCAGGGTGGTGATGAGGGTGTTCGTGGTGGTGTTCTATGGTGGCTCCATCGCCATCACAACCGCAGGTGCTGCACATAAGGGGTTTCTCCTGATTTAATCCACCACATCCAAGTCCCGAACCTGCATTTGCGTTCCGGCCACTGCCGTCAAGGGGTGCGCTTGGCAGGCCGGGCAGTATTCGTACAGGGTGGGCATGGCCGCCCGCGTGCCACAGCCGGGGCAAATGCCTTCACCGGGCACATATCGTAGTGCCAATGTGGCCCCTTCGGCACAGGTACCGATACTGGCAGAGGTAAAGGCAAACTCCAGCGCCCTAGGCTCCACGCAGGCCAGCTTGCCCAGCTCCAGATGCACCACCTGCACGCGGCGGAAACCTTCGCGCTGCTGTGCCTGTTCGATCAGCTGCACCATGCTTTCTGCTAAAGACAATTCATGCATAGCTGCCAGTTTCTGCGTTTTGGCTGGGCTTGAGCAGGCGGGTTTACGCGGACTCTGAATCGGATTCAGACTGGCGCAAGGCCAAGGCGCGTTCATACAGGGCATTGCGCGGCGCTCCAGTGATCTGGGCGGCCAAACGCACGGCTGTTTTCAGCGGCAATTCGGGCAACAGCAGTTCTAGCACGCGCTGGCTTTGGCCTGTTTCTTCTACCACCGCTATTGGGTGCAGCAGCACGACAAACTCGCCTTTGGCGCGTTGCGCATCGCTTTGCAGCCACGCCAACAATTGTTGCGCCGGTTGGGTGCTCACTTCTTCAAATTGTTTGCTGATTTCACGCGCCAGCGTGACTGGGCGCTCGCCCAGCACGGCCAAGGCTTGTGCCAAATCAGCAATGCGGTGCGGCGCTTCCAGCAGCACCACGCAGCGCGGTTCTGCGGCCAAGCGTTGCACGCTGGCGGCGCGCTCGGCGCTTTTCACCGGCAAAAAACCGGCAAAAACAAAGCCGCCATCGGTGCCGGTGGGTGCCACGGCACCGGCCACGCTCAGGGCGGCCGTGATGCTGCTGGCCCCCGGCAACGGCATGGCCCGCAGCCCGGCGGCCCGCACCACGGCCACCAAACGCGCCCCCGGATCACTGACGCCGGGCGTGCCCGCATCGCTGACGTAAGCAACGCGCTGGCCTGCTTGCAAACGCGCCAGCACGGCTTGCGCGGCCTCGGTCTCGTTGTGTTGGTGCAGGGCCAGCATTTGGGCACCGCTTTTGTCGATGCCATAGGCGCGCAGCAGGCTCTGGGTGTGGCGCGTATCCTCACAGGCCAAGGTGTCGGCCAATTGCAAGACGTGCAGGGCGCGCAAGCTGATGTCGGCCAAGTTGCCGATGGGCGTGGCCACCACATACAAAGTGCCTTGGGGATAATGCTGTGCAGCCGCCGCATCACGGGCGGCCCCTAGGGCTGAAGCGAAAGATGCGCTCAATGGAATTCCTTGGTAAAAAAGCGGCCAGTGCGCCCACAAAGTCTGCCACGGCGCAGCAAAAAGGCCAAGCCGCAGAAGCGCTGGCGCTGGCCCATTTGCAAGCAGCCGGTTTGCGCTTGCTGGCGCGCAATTATCGAACGCCCGGACGCGGCGGTGGCGAGATCGACCTGATTGTGCGTGACCGCGACGGCACGGTGGTCTTTGTCGAGGTGCGCAGCCGCAGTCGCCGCGATTTTGGGGGGGCCGGTGCCAGCATCAACGCGGCCAAGCAGCGGCGCATCATCTTGGCCGCACGCCACTACCTGATGCGTTTGAGCACGCCACCACCCTGCCGCTTTGATGCTGTGCTGATCGACGGCGAGACGCTGGAATGGGTGCGGGCTGCCTTCGATGCGTCATAAGCCAGCCGCTAAAACGATGCGGGTATCATCGCCGCCATGCTAGAGCAACGCATCCAACAGCACTTCATCGACAGCGCCGACCTGCAATACCAAGCGGCGCAAGCCTTGGGCCAGCCCATTGCCGATGCCGTGCAAGCCCTGCTGGCCTGTATTACCGGGGGTGGCAAAATCCTCGCCTGCGCCAGTGGCCCCTCGGTGGGCCACGCCTTGCAGTTTGTCGGTTTTTGTCTGGCCGGTTTTGAGCGTGAGCGCCCTGAATTTGCCGCACTGGCCCTGTCCTCTGACAGCGCCTTGCTGGGCGCTACCCAGCAACCCTTTGCGCGCCAAGTGCGGGCGCTGGGCCAAGCGGGTGATTTGCTGCTGGCCTTGTGCGTTGATGGCAATGATGCTGGGGTGTTGGCTGCCGTAGAGGCCGCCCATGAGCGTGATATGAGTATCGTGGCCCTGAGTGGCCGCAGCGGCGGCCGTTTGGCCTCGGTGCTGCGCGAGACCGATGTGCTCTTGTGCGTGCCCCACGACCGTGCGGCGCGGGTGCTGGAGGTACACAACCTCATCGTCCATTGCCTGTGTGATGGCGTGGATGCGCAATTGTTTGGTGAACAGGAAGAAAGCTGATGCAAAAATTTTCTAACCGCCGTGTGGGTGCCCTGCTGCTGGCAGCCAGCACTTTGGCGGCTACGCTGACCGGTTGCGCCCCAGTGGTGCTGGGTGGTGTAGCCTTGAGCGGTATTGTGGCGGCAGATCGGCGCACCACCGGCACCCAAGTCGAGGACGAAAGCATTGAGCTGCACGCCGTCAACCTGTTGCACGGCCATTACGGCGACCGTATCCACGTCAATATCACCAGCTACAACCGCCAAGTGCTGCTGACGGGTGAGGTGCCCACCGCTGCCGACCGCCAACGGGTGCAAGAGTTGGTGCGCGGCCTAGAAAACGTGCGCTCAGTGGTCAATGAGTTGGGCGCTATGCCCAACACCTCACTGGCGCAGCGCTCCAACGATACCTTTATCACCGGCAAGGTGCGCGCCAGCTTGGTCGATGCCAAAGACCTGACCGCCAATGCCTTCAAGGTCGTCACGGAGCGTGGTGTGGTCTATTTGCTGGGGCGCGTCACCCAGCGCGAGGCGCAACGCGCCGCCAGCTTGGCCAGTGGCGTCACCGGCGTGGTCAAGGTGGTACGGGTGTTTGAATCCCTAAGCGAAGAAGAACTCTCGCGCATGAGCATCATTCGCCCAGACGCGACAGGCACCGGCAACGGCGGCTCCCGCTAAACGGCACTGCCGCATGGCTGCCTAGTCGTCCAGCCGTTTGATGAGGCTGGAGGTGTCCCAGCGCTGGCCGCCCATGCCCTGCACGTCACCATAAAACTGATCGACCAGCGCCGTGACGGGCAGGCGGGCACCATTGCGCCGCGCCTCGGCCAGCACCAGTCCCAAGTCTTTGCGCATCCAGTCCACTGCAAAGCCAAACTCAAACTCACGCGCCACCATCGTCTTGCCCCGGTTATCGAGCTGCCAACTTTGCGCCGCGCCCTTGCCAATGACGTCTAGCACTTGGTTCATGTCCAGCCCGGCGCGCTGGCCAAAGGCCACCGCCTCGGCCAAGCCCTGCACCAGCCCGGCAATGCAGATTTGATTAACCATTTTGGCCAACTGCCCGGCACCCGGTGCACCCAAGTGGGTAAACGCCCGTGAAAATGCCATGGCCACCGGCTGTACGGCAGCAAATGGCGCTGCGTCGCCCCCGCACATCACCGTCAGCAGGCCATTTTGTGCCCCAGCTTGGCCGCCTGACACTGGCGCATCCACAAAATGCAGGCCCAGCGTGCGCCCAGCGCCATACAGCTCGCGTGCCACCTCTGCCGAGGCTGTGGTGTGGTCTACAAAAATACCGCCCGGCTCCATACCCGCAAAAGCACCATCCGCGCCCAGCACCACCGAGCGCAAATCATCGTCATTGCCGACGCAGCAAAACACGATGTCAGCTCCCTGTGCGGCCAAGCGCGGCGTGAGCGCATGGCGCACGGCCCCGGTGTGCGCATACTCCTCACACCAAGCCAAAGCCTTGGCCGTGTTGCGGTTGTACACCGCCACTTGGTGCCCGGCCAGCGCCAAATGTGCTGCCATCGGGTAGCCCATGACGCCCAAACCAATAAAAGCCACCTTGCGCGAAGGCACAGCGTCGTAAGAACGGGGGTTGGTACCAGCCATGACAAAAATCCGTAAAAAAGGTAAAAAAGAAAAGCCGTGCGCTAAAAGCCGTGCGCTGAGTGCTTACACAATGGCAAAGTCTTCGGTGCCCGCCGCCAGATCGGTGCTGCGCGCCCGCTGGCTGCCCAACTTGATCTGCAAGCGCAGGTCATTGACCGAATCGGCATTGCGCAGCGCATCCTCGTAAGTGATGATGTTGGACTCAAACAGATCAAACAGCGCTTGGTCAAACGTCTGCATACCGAGGTTGCGGCTCTTTTTCATGATCTCTTTGATTTCGGACACTTCGCCCTTAAAGATCAAGTCTGCAATCAGTGGCGTATTGAGCATCACCTCTACCGCCGCAGCCCGGCCCTTGCCGTCTTGCTTGGGCAACAAGCGCTGCGACACCATGGCGCGTAGGTTGAGCGATAAATCCATCAGCAATTGGGCGCGGCGCTCTTCTGGGAAGAAGTTAATCACCCGATCGAGTGCTTGGTTGGCACTGTTGGCGTGCAGGGTGGCCATGCACAGGTGGCCGGTTTCAGAGAAGGCAATGGCGTGCTCCATCGTCTCGCGGTCGCGGATTTCGCCCATCAAAATCACATCCGGGGCTTGGCGCAGGGTGTTTTTGAGCGCCGCTTCCCAACTTTCGGTGTCTAGGCCCACCTCGCGTTGTGTGACCACGCAATTTTTGTGCGGATGGACAAACTCTACTGGGTCTTCAATGGTGATGATGTGACCAAAAGAGTTTTCGTTACGCCAATCGACCATGGCAGCCAGTGTGGTCGATTTGCCTGAGCCAGTAGCCCCCACCATAATGCACAGGCCGCGCTTGGTCATGGTGACTTCTTTGAGCACCTGTGGTACGCCAAGGCCATCAATGGTCGGCAATGTCAGGGGAATCGTGCGCAGCACCATACCCACACGCCCCTGCTGAATAAAAGCATTGACCCGAAAGCGCCCAATACCAGCAGGAGAGATGGCAAAGTTGCACTCTTTGGTGCGCTCAAACTCCGCCGCCTGCTTGTCACTCATGATGGCGCGTGCCAAGGTGAGGGTGTGGCCCGGCGATAGTGGTTGGGGCGAGACCTTGGTAATAGCCCCATCGACCTTGATGGCTGGAGGAAACTCTGCCGTGATAAACAAATCACTACCGTGGCGGCTGACCATCAGCCGCAGCAGGTCGTTGATAAATTTACTGGCCTGATCGCGTTCCATAGGCGGTATCCCTCACTCTGGCACCCATGCGCCAGCGCTGGTTGGTCTTATTTTTGGTTTTCGCCCAAATGGGCACTGACCGCACGCAGGCGCAGGCACAGCTTGCGCGCCAACACCGCTACCAAGGCAGCGGCTAGTTGGGGGTCTTTTACCATCATCTCATCGAGTGCATGGGCACTGAGCACGGCTATCTCGCAATCGGTCATGGTGGTACAGGC
>JAIESZ010000062.1 GCA_019745615.1 Burkholderiaceae bacterium | reverse complement strand
AGCGGATCTGCATGGCGGCAATTATCGTTGTAGGCTTGGCTGCTGTGTACTGCACTTCAGTGCAGTTGCAACACATCCACTCTGGGCAGCACACCCAGCCTTGCCGGTAGCCCGATAGTACCCACCCCCGTGGTAACAAAGAGTGTCCCAGCGGGTGTGCTGTAGCGGCCTGCATACCAGCCGTGGGTACTCATGCCGGGCAATACAAGGTGCTGGGTGATCCACGGCAGGGTGATCTGGCCACCGTGGGTATGGCCGCTCACTATGAGCGTAGCCGACTCTGCGGGCAGCAAGGCGGTGGTATCGGGCTGATGGGCCAATACCAGCCGAGGCCGGGACGCTGGCCCCGGTGGCAGCAAGCGAGCAATATCGGCGCGTGGGTCAGCGCCCCACAAATCCCCCAGACCCACGATCTCCCAGTCCTTGAACGATAGGCTGCGCCCCTCCAGCACCTGCACGCCGTGGGTTTGCAAGGCTGTGCGCAGCGCGGCAGTCAGTGGTGGGCCGGGGGCCTGCGTATCGTGGTTGCCCAATACCGCCCACACTGGGTGACGCAGCCGGGCCAGTGGGGCCAAGGTGGCCTGCACATCCAATGGCGGGTCATAAGTCCAGTCACCAACCACCACCACGGCATCGACCTCTTGGGCATTGAGCAACTCCACCAAACGCTCCAATTGCCAAGCGCGCACAAACAAGCCCAGATGCAAATCAGCCACCAGCGCCAGCCGCAAGGGTGGGCTGCCTGCGGGCAAGGCCAGCTGGTGCGTGCGCAACACCAGCAGGCGCGGCTCTACCAAGGCTCCCCAAGCCGCCACCACCAGCACTACCAGCCCCAGCAGATACCGCCCCCGCTGGCGCACCCCCTGACGCAATTCCAGCAACCAGCCCAGCAGCCAAGGCAACAGCGCCCACGCTGCCCAGAACAGCCACAGCTTGAACCAAACCACCACCGCCCGCCCTGGCTCAATCCAACGCCCCTGCACATCCCACAGCGCCAACAGGGCCGCCAACAGACACCACGCTGCACCGACACGGTACGCCGCTGCGGCCACGCAACGCCCACGGGCAGGCATCCACAAAGAAAATGACAGCATCGCTTGAGCGCAGAAAGCGGCAAAAAACAAACAGGCAGATATCGTATGCCAGCGCCACCTTGCCCATAATGCAGGCCATGATCCGCCCCAGCCAGCTTCTCCATCCCCCACGCACCCCCGCCGCCATTCGCGATGCCGCCACCGTGCTGCTCTTGCGCGACAGCCCCGAAGGCTTGCAAGTTTTGATGACCCGCCGCTCCGACCACGCTAGCTTTGCACCGGGGGCTTACGTCTTTCCCGGTGGTGGCATTGATGCACTGGATGCGCAATCGCACGCCGTAGCTGCCCGACGCCCCACACAAAGCGACCTGCACCTGACCCAAGCCATTGCCGCCATCCGCGAGAGTTTTGAAGAACTGGGCATTCTGCTGGCCCGCCATGCCGATGGCCGTATGGCCGATGACCAAGACATTGCCCGCCTGAGCCGCCATGCCCCCTTTGCCGCCCAATGTGCCGCACAGGGCCTGACGCTGGCCGCCGACACGGTGTATGTGCTGGCGCATTGGACAGGCGCGCGTGAACTGAGCAAACGCTTTGCCGTGCCCTTTTTAGTAGCCCGTATGCCCGAAGGCCAAACCCCCGTGGCCGATGAGCAAGAGCAGTTTGAACCGGTTTGGGTCTCACCACAGCAAGCGCTAGAGCGCCATGCTGCGGGGCAGTTCTTCATGATCTTCCCGACCATTCGCACCCTAGAGCGTTTGGCGCGTTTTGCCAACGCCGATGCCGTGCTGGCCGCCGTCGCCCACGAGCAGCCACTGTGGGTCAGCTGCCCGCGTGGTGGCCTGCTGGCGGGCAAAGAAGTGCATTACATGGAAGACGAGCACCCCTTTGGCGAGCTGGCCTTGGTCTGCCCCAATGGCGAAGCTATGCACCCACTAGACTGGCAAAGCGCCAGCCCAGTGCCGCTACTGCGCAATGTGCAGCGCCTCACTGCCCCCAACCCCGGCTTTATGACCGGCCCCGGCACCAACAGCTATTTGGTGGGCGAGCCCAGCACCGGCTATATCGCTATCGACCCCGGCCCGGCTGACCACGAGCACCTCGATAAACTCTGGCGTGCCGCTGGGGGCGATATCCGCGCCATTGTCTGCACCCACTCCCACCCCGACCATTCGCCCGGTGCAGCCCCCTTACAAGCCCTCTGCACCCAAGCCGGGCGGGCCACCCCGCCCATTCTTGGTTTGCCCTCTGCGCCCACCGCCCGTGCTGCCAGTGCCTTTAGCCCCGATGAAGTGCTGCAACACGGCCAGCGGCTCACACTCACCGGGCAAAGCCCTGTCGGTGAAGTGCGCCACACCCTGCAAGTGGTACACACCCCCGGCCATGCCGCCAACCACCTGTGTTTGCTGCTCGAAGAAGATGGCCTGCTGTTCTCTGGTGACCACATCTTGAACGGCAGCACCACCGTGATTGACACGCCCGATGGCAACATGGCCGACTACCTCGATTCACTGGATCGGCTCGATGCCCTGTGCGGTCAATACGAGGTCGATTTCATCCTGCCCGCCCACGGCTATGTGCTGCACAGCGCACGCGCTGCCATCGCTCAACTCAAAGCCCACCGGCTGGCCCGCGAAGCCAAGGTGCTGGCCGCCATGCAGGCCCTGCCCGATGGCACAGTGCAAGACTGGGTGGCCCACGCCTATGCCGATGTACCACCACGGTTGTGGCCCGTGGCCCAGCGCTCTTTGCTGGCCCATGTCGAACGTATTCAAAGCATGGAGCCGGGCAATGACTGAACCCACCCACACCCCTACCGGGCTGGTACGCCTAGCCAAACGTTTGGCACAGCAATTGGGCTGCTCACGCAGCATGGCCGAGCAATACATTGAAGGCGGCTTGGTCAGCGTCGATGGCAAGGTGGTAGAGCTGCCAGGTGCCCGCGTGGCACCACAACAAACCGTGGCACTGGCCCCCAATGCCAGCCTATTGGACTTGGCCCCCATCACCTTGCTATTGAACAAGCCGCCCGGCTTTGAAGCAGGCTTGGGCCTAGAGGCTGGCGCTGCCGCGCACGGCAGCCGCAGCCAAGGCGCACCGCAGGCGGTCACACTGCTCAATGCAGCCTCACACATGCCCGAAGATGCCTCAGGCATCCAAGTGTTGCTGCGCCATTTCAAGCAGTTGCAATGCTTTACGCCGCTGCCCACGCCCGCCAGTGGTTTGGTGGTTTATACCCAAGACCCGCGCATCGCCCGCAAACTGGCCGAAGACATCGAAACCCTAGAGCAAGAGTGTATTGTCGAAGTGGCCGGTCAAATTGCCGAAGGCGGGCTGCAAAAACTCTGCCACGGCCTGAGTTTCAATGGACGCCCCCTGCCCCCCATCAAGGTCAGTTGGCAAAATGAAACCCGGCTGCGCTTTGCCCTCAAGGGCATCCGCCCCGGACAAATCCCGGCCATGTGCGAAGCAGTGGGTTTGCGCGTGCTGGCGATTCGGCGCATCCGCCTAGGCCGGGTGCCGCTGGCCAAGGTGCCCGAAGGCCAATGGCGCTACCTGCACGACTGGGAAAAGTTCTGATTGAAAATGCAAGCATGGTGATGTTTGCAGAGGGCGTTCTCAAGCTCCACTGGGATCAATCGGTGCCCGTGGATGTGGCGCACATTGCCCAGCGCATGGGCATGACCGTGTGCCACAGTAGCAGCTTGGCTACCTGCGCGCAATTGCAGATCAACGCGCAAAACCAGCCCAGCCTGACCCTGTGCCAGCACCATGCACCAGCGCTACAGCGCTATGCCACCGCACAAGCCTTGGGCCATCTGGCCTTACACCACCTGCGCCCCGGCTTGGAGCGCAGCATCGTGGTCACAGAAGATTTTGTGCTAGACGACCCCAGCCGTACCGAGCGCGAAGCGCAGCAGTTTGCCCTGCGCTTGCTCATCCCGGAGCCAGTCTTGCGCTACTGCGTTCAAGACATGGCCATGCTAGACATACTAGAGTTGGCCCATCTGTTTGATGTACCAGCCGCGCTCATGGGCTGGCGTCTGATGGACTGGCCTATGCCCAAGCCACGCCACTGACTTCCACATAAATCTCTAGCACCTCGTTAAGCACTCCCTTATTGCCCATGTTGCACCACTTCAAGAATTTATCCATCAGTACCAAATCGATTGGCAGTCTGGTGTTGTCCCTGATCCTTTTTAGTGCCATCTCTGCCACCATCAGTAGCAGCATGATTACTAAGGAAATCCACCAACGCGCTTTTACAGAAGAACTACCTGCACTGGTACAAGGCATCCGCTCCGACATCCAGCGCCAGCTGGCCCCCTCTATCAATGCCGCACGGGGCATGGCCGATAACGCATTCTTGATCGATTGGGACCGGGCAGGCATGCCTGAATCGGGGCATGCCACTTGGTTGCGTTATGCCAACGCCATCAAAAAACAACAGTCAGCAGCCGGGGTGTTTTGGTGTTCCGAAAGCGGCATGAAGTACCAAAAAGACGATGGCTCTACCCGCACCATCTTGCCCACAGAAACTTGGTTTTCAGAAGCACTCAATTCGAAGGTGGACTACGCACTCAACCTTGATCTAGATGTTGCAGCGCAAAACTACATGATGTTCATCAATGTGCGCGTTGATGGCCCCGTTGGGCAGCGGGCCGTCACGGGCCTTGCGCTGTCGGTAGATGCCGTAGCGCAGAGCATTGCCCAGTACAAAATTGCCCATAGTGGGCTGGTTTATCTGGTACGTGCCAATGGCTCTATCCTGATGCACCAAGACAAAGCACTCATTGATGGCAAACACCACCTTAAGGATATGCCCGGTCTGGATGCCACAATGGCCAGCCAGCTTTTGGGCCAGCAGGCATTTGGTCAAGTGCGCTACCAAAAAGAGGGCAATGACTACATCATGGTATCTGCCCCTATTCCTGAATTACAAGCCTATGTGATTGCCGAAGTTCCAGTATCCGAACTCACCGGGCCCATCTTGCAGGCGGTTCGCATTGCAGGCTTGATAGCCTTGCTGATCGGGGGTGCCGCAGCCATTGCTGTGGCCTTTGTAGTCAGCCGTGCCATTGCAGCGCCTATACAACATGCAGTGAGCTTGCTGACCGAAATTGCCAATGGCGATCTCTCCCATCGGATTCCTGCCAACACCCAAGATGAAATAGGCCAACTGGGTCAAGCCATTAACCGTCTGGTCGATGCACTATCTACCCTGGTGCGAGATGTGCGCCACAGCGCCCAACTCATTGCCACCGATGCCACCCAAATTGCCACTGGCAGCGTCAACCTAAGCCAACGCACCGATGAGCAAGCGGGAAATCTGCAACGCACAGCCGCCTCTATGGAAGAGCTCACTGCCACCGTGCGCCACAACACCGCTACCTCACAACACGCGGCCCAAATTGCCAGTCAGGCCACCCAAGCAGCACGCCAAGGCGGCCAAGTGGTGGGCCATGTAATCCAGACCATGACAGATATCAATGGTGCATCGTCCAAGATTACCGACATCACGGGGGTCATTGACGGCATTGCATTTCAAACCAACATATTGGCGCTCAATGCAGCCGTAGAGGCAGCCCGCGCCGGGGAGCAAGGCCGGGGCTTTGCTGTGGTGGCCTCAGAGGTGCGTATGCTGGCCCAACGCTCAGGGGAAGCTGCCAAGCAAATCAAAGAACTCATCGAGGCCAACGTGCAAACCGTCAATTTAGGCTCTCAACAAGCCAAAGGGGCTGGCAGCTCTATGGACAACATCCTGCGCCAAGTCTCCCAGATGGATCAACTGGTTCAAGAAATCAGTCAGGCCAGCCAAGAACAAAGCCAAGGACTAGAACAGATTGGTTGCGCCGTAGCGCAAATCGATGCCGTCACACAGGAAAACACCACCTTGGTGGAGCAAAGCACCTCGGTGGCTGCCGACTTGGGACAACAGGCTAGTCGCCTAACTACCCTGATGGCAGCATTTCGCCTGTGATTGAACAAAGGATCGTGGTGGCCACTGCCGTGGCCTCGCCACCATCGGCTGGCCTGTCAGGCCAGCGCCCGCTGAATGATGATCTTTTGCACGTCGCTGGTGCCTTCATAAATCTGGCAAACGCGCACATCACGGTAGATGCGCTCGACCGGAAAATCATTCACCACGCCATAACCGCCCAGCGTTTGGATGGCAGCGCTGCACACGCGCTCGGCCATCTCGCTGGCAAAGAGTTTGGCCATGGCCGCCTCTTTCAGGCAGGGGCGGCCTGCATCGCGCAAACTGGCAGCGTGCCAAATCAACTGGCGCGCCGCTTCTAGTTGTGTGGCGCAATCGGCCAGCCGAAAACCCACCGCCTGATGGTTAATAATGGCCGTACCAAAGCTCTCGCGCTGCTTGGCATACTGCACTGCCAGCTCAAATGCACTGCGCGCCATGCCCACGCTTTGTGCGGCAATGCCAATGCGCCCGCCTTCTAGTGCCGACAGTGCAATTTTGTAGCCCTCGCCTTCGGCACCAATCAGGTTTTCTGCTGGAATGCGGCACTGGTCAAAATTGATTTGCGCCGTATCGCTGCTGTGCTGACCGAGTTTGTCTTCTAGGCGAGCCACCACATATCCGGGGGTGTGGGTGGGCACAATAAAGGCGCTCATGCCCTTTTTGCCTGCGGCCTTATCGGTCACGGCAATCACGATGGCTACCTGACCATTTTGGCCGCTGGTAATAAACTGCTTCACACCATTGATGACGTAGCCATCCGCATCACGGGTGGCCGTGGTGCGCAAAGCCGAGGCATCAGAGCCGACATGCGGCTCGGTCAGGCAAAACGCCCCCAGCATCTCACCACGGGCCAACGGCGTCAGCCACTGGCGTTGCTGCTGGGCATTGCCATAACGCATCAAAATGGCATTGACTGGGCAGTTAGTCACGCTAATGGCGGTGCTGGTGCCGCCATCACCGGCAGCAATTTCTTCCAGCACCAGCGCCAGCGTCACATAGTCGAGCTGGGCACCGCCCAACTCTTCAGGCACGCAAATACCGTAAGCCCCCAATGCGGCCAGCCCTTGGTGCGCTTCTTTCGGGAAATGGTGCTCCTTGTCCCAGCGGGCGGCATGGGGCCACAATTCGCGCTGGGCAAAATCGCGCACAGCGTCGCGGATCATTTCCTGATCTTGGGTCAGCAGCATGGGGTTCTCCTGGGCCTAGGGCTTAAAGCAGTTCAATCGCCACTGCTGTGGCCTCGCCACCGCCAATGCACAGCGTTGCCACGCCTTTTTTCAGACCACGGGCCTGCAAAGCGTAAATCAACGTCACCATGACGCGTGCACCACTGGCACCAATGGGGTGGCCCAAGGCACAAGCGCCGCCGTTCACGTTCACCTTGTCGTGTGGCAGGTTCAAGTCGTGCATCAGTGCCATCGGTACCACGGCAAAGGCTTCGTTGATTTCCCACAAATCCACATCCGCCGCACTCCAACCCGCTTTGGCCAGTGCTTTTTGCGTCGCCCCCAGTGGGGCGGTGGCAAACCATTCTGGCTCTTGGGCATGGGTGGCATGGGCCACAATGCGCGCCAGCGGTTTAGCACCCAACTGCGCGGCGGTGGAGGCCCGCGCCAACACCAGCGCGGCAGCGCCATCGTTGATGCTGGAACTGGACGCCGCCGTGATCGTGCCGTCCTTCTTAAAGGCTGGCTTGAGTTGCGCAATTTTGTCGAGCTTGATTTTGCCCGGCCCTTCATCCATAGCGATCACCACTTCTCCGCTACGGGTCTTGACCATCACTGGAGCAATTTCAGCCACAAAGGCCCCCGAAGCAATCGCTGCTTGGGCACGCTGCACGCTGGCGGTGGCAAAGGCGTCTTGCTGCTCTTTAGTAAAGCCATACTTGGCAGCACAATCTTCACCAAAGGTACCCATCGAGCGGCCCGGCTGATAGGCGTCTTCTAGGCCATCGAGCATCATGTGGTCAAAAACGCGGTCGTGGCCGATGCGGTAGCCGCCCCGGCCCTTTTGCAGCAGGTAGGGGGCGTTGGTCATGCTCTCCATGCCACCAGCCACCATCACGTCGTGCGTACCTGCCAGCAGCATATCGTGGGCAAACATCGCGGCCTTCATGCCCGAACCGCACATTTTGGACAGCGTCACGGCCCCGGCCTCTTTGGGCAAACCACCCTTGAAGGCCGCTTGGCGCGCTGGGGCTTGGCCTTGGCCTGCCATCAGGCAGTTGCCAAACAACACTTCGCCCACGGTGGCTGGGGCCACACCTGCACGCGCCACGGCTGCGGCAATTGCCACACCCCCCAGATCATGGGCGGCGAGGCCAGAAAAATCGCCCTGAAACGACCCCATTGGGGTACGGGCTGCACCCAAAATAACGATGGAATCTGCGTTCGTTGATGTCATGGTTTTGTCTCCTGTAATATTTAGTTTTGGTATGAGGTTTGGCGCTTTTAGCAGCGCCCTTCAGCTACCCCGGCCACCGCTGCGCGGTACAGGGCCTCTAAGCCATCGTTGCCGCTGATGGACATGTGCAGGTTGTTAATCAACCCGTCTTTGAGACCATAGCACCAGCCATGCAGCGTCACGTTTTGGCCCCGCGCCCAAGCATCTTGCAACACCGTAGTCTGGGCAATATTGACTACCTGCTCAATGGCGTTGAGTTCGCACAGCGCATCATGACGCCACTGAGGTGCCATCTGAGCCAGCAGTTCACGATGGCGGTCGCGCACATCTTTCTTGACGTGGCGAATCCAGTTGTCAGCCAAGCCCACACGGGCATCTTCTAAGGCAGCCAACACGCCACCACAACCGTAGTGGCCCACCACCATCAGGTGCTCCACCTTGAGCTGATCGACTGCATACTGGATGGTGGACAGGCAATTGAGGTCAGTAGGAACCACCACATTGGCAATGTTGCGATGGACAAACACTTCGCCCGGCTCCAGCCCTGTGATCTGGTTGGCAGGCACGCGGCTATCGGAGCAGCCAATCCACATATAGCGCGGCTTTTGCTGCGCCAGCAGGTTGGTAAAAAACCCCGGACGATCGCGTTCCATCTGCGCTGCCCAGGCACGGTTGTTGTCGAACAGTTGGCTAATGGAGGGGTTATTCATCACGGGACTCCTTCAAGGTTGAGAGTTAACAAGTTTGGGCAAATCGAAGATGGGTCTCATATTCAACCAAGAAGTTCCTTCAAGGTAGAAAATTAACAGGTCTCGGCAAACAGCTCGCGACCAATCAACATGCGGCGAATTTCGCTGGTGCCAGCGCCAATCTCATAGAGCTTGGCATCGCGCCACAAACGGCCCAAGGGGTACTCATTGATGTAGCCATTGCCGCCAAAAATTTGGATGCCATCGCCCGCCATTTTGGTAGCTTGCTCGGCACACCACAAAATCACACTGGCACAATCTTTACGCACTTGGCGGACATGGTCGGTGCCCAACATATCCAAATTCTTGGCTACGGTATAAGCAAAAGAGCGCCCCGCTTGCAACACGGTGTACATATCGGCCACCTTGCCTTGAATGAGTTGGAACTCGCCAATGCTCTGGCCAAACTGTTTGCGGTCGTGGATGTAGGGCACCACGTTGTCCATCACCGCCTGCATGATGCCCAGTGGGCCACCAGTGAGCACGGCGCGCTCATAGTCCAAGCCGCTCATGAGCACCTTGGCACCGCCATTGACGTTGCCCAAAATGTTCTGCGCGGGCACTTCGACATTCTCAAACACCAGCTCGCCGGTGTGGCTGCCGCGCATCCCCAGCTTGTCCAGTTTTTGCGCAATCGAAAAGCCCTTCATGCCCTTTTCGATCAAAAATGCCGTCACGCCACGTGCGCCCAGCTCTGGCTCAGTCTTGGCATAGACCACCAGCGTATCGGCATCAGGGCCGTTGGTGATCCACATTTTGTTGCCGTTGAGCAGGTAGTAACCGCCCTTGTCTTCGGCCTTGAGCTTCATGCTAATCACGTCCGAGCCTGCACCCGGCTCGCTCATGGCCAAGGCACCGACGTGCTCACCACTGATGAGCTTGGGCAGGTATTTTTGCCGTTGTTCGGCATTGCCATTGCGGTTGATCTGGTTCACGCACAAATTGGAGTGCGCGCCATAGCTCAAGCCCACCGAGGCGCTGGCACGGGAGATTTCTTCCATCGCCACCATGTGCGCCAGATAGCCCATGTTGGCACCGCCATACTCTTCAGACACCGTAATGCCCAGCACGCCCAAATCACCCATCTTGCGCCACAACTCCATCGGAAACTGGTCACTGTGGTCAATTTCAGCAGCACGGGGGGCAATCTCGGCTTGGGCAAAGTCGCGTACGGCATCGCGTAGGGCGTCAATGTCTTCACCCAATTGGAAGTTCAGGCCGGGCAAGTTAGCGGGAAGGCTCATAGGGATGTCTCCTAGTGTGTCGTTATGAAGGAAAGAAAGAAACGCAAATCCAGTTAGCTGCGCACGTCCTCACGGCCTGTCACGGCCATCAAGGTGCAGTGCATGGTGGCAACCAGCTTTTCTTGGCCGTCGGCCAAGGCATAGGCCCGGCCTTCGGCCACAGTGATGGTGCGGCCCGGCTTGAGCACCCGGCCCTCCATGCGAAAGCGTTCGCCCCGTGCCGGGGCCAGCAGATTGATCTTGAACTCGATGGTCAGCACTTCGGCCTCAGGAGCCATCAGCGTAAAGGCGGCATAACCGCAAGCAGAATCGAGTGCCGCCGATACCATGCCTGCGTGCAAAAAACCATGCTGCTGCGTCAGGGCAGCCGCCCAATCTAAGCCGATATCCACGGCACCGGGGGCCACGTTCTCTAAGCGCGCCCCCAAGGTGTGCATGGCTTGTTGGCGGGCAAAGCTTTCATGCACCCGTGGCAAGTATTGCGGGTTACGCGGTTCAAAAACGGTCGCACTTACTGCCATGCCAGCTCCTGAATTACGTTTACGTAAACGTCAATTATGGCTGATTTTTTTCCATCTTTGCCAGCAGGGCACGGGCTTCTTTTTCGTGTTCTTTAATTTCGTCTAGGTTGGCCTGTAAGTCAGCCATCTGCTCGTCTAGCTGGCGTCGGTGCCCGGCCAGCACCGTCAGAAACTTGCGCAATTGCACCCCGGTATCACGCGGGCTGTCGTACATGTCAATAATCTCTTTGGCCTCGGACAGGGACAGCCCCAAACGCTTGGCACGCAGGGTCAGCTTAAGCCGCGTCCGGTCACGCGCACTGTAAATACGGCTGCGCCCTCCGGGGCCAGTGCGTTCGGGCTGGAGCAAGCCCACGTCCTCATAAAACCGCATAGCGCGGGTAGTGAGGTCAAACTCTTTGGCAAGGTCGCTGATGGTGTAGGTGATGGCCATAGTGGGGTGTGCTGCAAAGCCGGTGCATAGGGCCTTAACGTTAACGTTCACGTCAATCCTACTCTATACCGGGCACAGGCCCACTCCCATCCGACAGCCCTTGGGGCACTCAAAGGCCCGGCGACATCTTCAGTTGTAGAGCAGGTACAGCCTCTAGCCTGCTGGGTTCGATAAGCACAGAGTCGGGCAGCACAAAGCGGCTAATCAACAGCGCCAACTCTTGGGCTTGGTGCTGCAAGCTCTCAGAGGCAGCGGCTGACTCTTCGACCAACGCCGAGTTTTGCTGCGTCATTTGGTCAATACGGGCCACCGCCACATTGATCTGGCCGATGCCCTCGTTTTGGGCCAAGGCAGCGGTGCTGATCTCGCTCATGGCTTGGGCCGCCTCGCGGATAGATGCCACGGTACGCACCATCGTTTGGCTGGCATTGCTGACCAGTGCAGCGCCGCTTTGCACCTGCCCCACCGAGGTTTCGATCAAGTCCTTAATTTGGCGGGCCGCCTCGGCAGAACGGGTAGCGAGCAAGCGCACTTCACTGGCTACCACGGCAAAGCCACGCCCTTCTGCACCGGCCCGTGCCGCCTCTACCGCAGCATTCAAGGCCAAAATATTGGTTTGGAAGGCAATGCCATCAATCACACTGATGATGTCCACGATTTTGCGCGACGACTCCTGCATTCCCTGCATCGTGTTTTGCACTTCGGTCATTGCCATGCCTCCCTCTTCAGCGACGGTGGCTGCCGTGCAGGCCAATGCCTCGGCCCGCCGTGCCGCCGCTGCCGATTGCGCCACGCGCCCAGTAATTTGCTCCAGCGAGGCCGCTGTCTCTTGCAGATTAGATGCCGTCTCTTCCGTGCGGGCCGACAAATCGCCATTGCCCACAGCAATCTCCGAAGTTGCTGTGCGAATACTTTGCGCCGAACCGCGCACCTGCGCCACCAGGGTGCGCAAAGCGTCTTGCATCACCGCCAAAGACGTGAGCATCTGCCCTGCTTCATCGCGGGCGTGGCCTTGTATTTCTTGGCGCAAATCCAAGTTAGCCACCCGGTCAGCGGTGGCGCTGGCCGTGGCAATGGGCTGCGTGATACTGCGCCTGAGCCACAGTGCCAAAGTGCCGCCCAGCACCAAGGCCAAAGCGGTAAACCCCATCAGGGCCCACCGTGCCCAGTCACTCCACTGCGCAATCTCACGGTGGCGGGCATCAATGGTATTGCGCTGCCATTGGGTCAGTGCCCCTAGAGCCGTCTGCAATCCATTAGCCGCTGGCAAAAAACGATTGTTATAGACCAAACGAATACGCTCAGTCAGACCCGAATCGCGTGCGGCCACCAGCTCCGTGCGGGCCAGCGTAAAGTCTTTGGCACTGGCGTGGATACGCGCCAGCAACTCACGTTCTTCAGGCGATTTTAGCTGCGCGTCCAGTTGCGCCATCAGGCCATCGTAGCTGGCCTGCGCCTTGACAATATCGGCCCCCAAAATCTCGCCCACTTCAGGCTCAGAGCTCAAAGCCACGGCTTTGTAGCGTTCAGAATTAATGGCTTGGGCGCGGTAGGCATCGGCCACCAAACGCTCTGTAGCCATACCATGCTGCACCATGTCGCTGGTGGCATCATTGATACGGCTGAGTGACCACAGGCCCACCAAAGTCCCCATCAGGCCCAGCAACAGCACCAGCAAAAATGCAGAAAGCAAACGACGTCCCAAACTGCCGCGCCGCGTTTCGGGTGTGCCTAGAGTAGAGTACATGAGAAAAGCCGTTCAGGGAGGATGGGAGCGGCCACCCGGTGGCAGCCTACCCGGCAACTATGCCCACGCCCTGTGACTCTTTTTTGTCAACCGTACAAACACCAAGGGCAAAACCGCTTCAGTAACTGCGCCCAGCCTTAAACATGGCATGTTGGCGGCGCTGCAACGTGGTGCTAGACCCCAACCGCGCCATCGCAGCTCCGGCGTGGGCATGGGTGATAGCTAGGCCCAGTGCGTCGGCAGCATCGGTACCGGGCAAACCGGGCAATTGCAGCAAACGCCGCACCATCTCTTGCACCTGAGACTTGGCTGCCCGGCCATGGCCCACCACGGCTTTTTTCATTTGCAGTGCCGTGTATTCGGCCACCGGCAAATCACGAGCCACTAAAGCCGTGATGCAAGCGCCACGGGCCTGCCCCAACAACAGCGTCGATTGCGGATTGACATTGACAAACACAATCTCCACTGCGGCGGTATCCGGCTCATAGCGCGCTACCACCTCAGTGATGCCATCAAACAACACCTTCAAGCGCCCCGGCAAATCTCCCAAGGCCAACTTGGTCGTGCGAATGGTGCCACTGGCCACATAGCCCAGTTGCTGGCCCTGCACATCAATGACGCCAAAACCCGTGGTTTGCAAGCCGGGATCAATGCCCAGAATGCGCATGGTCAATGACAGCAGGTGGCACTACCAGCAACGCACGCAGTTCGGCCAACACCTGAGCACTGGGCGGGCGCACGCCACGCCAGATGGCAAAGGCTTCGGCGGCCTGCTCTACCAACATGCCCAAACCATCGCGGGCCTGCGCACCGTGGACGCTGGCCCAATCCAAAAAACCTTGGGCGGCAGCGCCATACATCATGTCGTAGGCCAGCGCACTAGGGCGCAGCACCGTGGCGGCCACCGGCACCGCATCGCCCGCCAGACTGCTAGCACTGGCGTTAATCACCAGATCAAAATCGGCCTCTAATGCTTGTGGTGTCGTAGCCAATAATTGAACATGATGCGACGACGCCAACGCAGCATGGGCGGCCACCAGCACTTGGGCGCGCCCCAAGGTTCGATTGGCCACCACCACCCGACGCGGCCCACACGCCAGCAACGGCCCCAAGGCCCCCGCAGCAGCCCCCCCAGCGCCAATCAAGAGCACATCGCACCCCGCCAGCACCACACCGGCGTTTTGCGTCAAATCTGCCACCAAACCCAAACCATCCGTGTTGTCAGCAACGATCGCACCTGCACTGAAGCTCAGGGTATTGGCAGCACCAGCCAACAACACGCGCTCACTGCGGTGGCTGGCCAGCGCAGCCGCTTCTAGCTTGAATGGCACCGTCACATTGCAACCACGGCCGCCTGTGGCGGCAAAATCATGCACCGCTTGGGTAAAGCCATCGAGTGGCACCAATCGGCGCTCATAGCGCAGGGCCTCGCCGGTCAATTGCGCAAACCGGGCATGAATCCACGGTGAACGGCTGTGCTCCACCGGATGGCCCATCACCGCATAAAGATCAGTACTGCCACTCATTGCACATGGGTCTCCAAAGTCTGGTCACGGGTAAACTTAAAGCGTGACACTACGGCAATCTGGTCGGCTTGGCGGCGCATGGCCTGACCAAAAGGCTCAAAAGGCCCCGCAGCACGGGCAATGGCTTGGGCACGGCGGTCAAGCAGCAAATTACTAGAACTCTGCACCACTTCAGTGTCCAACACTTGGCCATCGTGGTTGACGGTCACAATCATCGTCAGCTCACCATAGATTTTTTGCCCATTTTTTTCTGGGAAATTGGCCGTGCCTTTATCTTCGACCTTGCGGCGCATAGCATCGTAATAAACGGCATACACCTCATCACGGGTGGCAGGGCTGATGTAGCGCTTTTTAGGCCGCGCATTTTCATCGTTGATGCGCTTTTCAATCTCAGCCAGCAGCTTGAGCAACTGGCGGCGCTTTTCTTCCTGCTCTTGTGCGGCCCGAGACACCACGGCATTTTGGGGGTCTGACGGTGGCAAAGCCGCCAACTGCTGACGCAACTGGGCCAGGAGCCGCATTTGCTGCATTTGCAAGGCATCGAGCTGGCGTTGGGCCTCCTCGTAGTCATCCCCCACCTTGGTCAACGCCGAATACGGCAAGGGGCTGCTAGCCCGCCCTTGGGCAGCCTCACCCCCGCCAGCTAGGGCATACTGGGCAATGGCCTGCGCTTGGTCAGGGCGCTCATCCGAGCGCGCATTGACCAAAATCACCTCCAACGGCGTATCCTGAAACACCCGCTCAAAAGCCTCTGGATGAACAAAACGCACCGTCAGCAAAACAGCGTGCAGGGCCACCGACACCGTCAATGCCCACTGCAAGACGCTCAAAGAAGAAAAAAAGGCAGGGGATTTCACAGCGGCCCATTATCCGGCACTGGGTGCCGCCGGCACATGGTTGTCTGCATCGGTATCATTCAGATCCATCGCAATCGCAATTGGCCCGGCTACGGTCTCTTCTTCGTCCTCTTCGCCCTCAGCAGCCACTGCCGAGACCTCAGCAGGATTGTCCAGCCGCTCCAACAACGTACCGTGCACATCCAAGGCCATCTCGTCCACCGCCCCCAACTTCACCCGCAAACGGGCACCGCGTGGCAAGTTCTGTGCCCCCAGCACCGAGAACACCAGCGGCAAAGTGTCAGCACGCACCAAGCAGTGGCCTCCCGGCACATCTTTGATGACAGTAGCCTCCAACTCGGTAATGGCATTTTGCTGTAGATATTTGAGCGTCCAAAAACGCTCCATGCTCGCTTGGTAACCGTTGTACGCGCCATAGGTAGCGTCAAAGCTACTGATGATGGAGAACAATTCGGCACTCTTGGGTTTAAAAGGTGCTGCCAGTGCCGCCGTATTGCCGTGGCGCACACAGGCAATAATTTGCCACTGGTTCACCAGATCCACATAACGGCGCAATGGTGACGTTGCCCACGCATAGCTTTTCACGCCAATACCAGCGTGGGGCAAAGCCTTGGTGCCCATGCGCACTTTGACGCCCGGTGCCATGCTGGCTTGGCTGCGGTAAATACCCGGCACACCCAATTCTGCCAACCAGCCACCCCAAGTGCTGTTGGCCACAATCGCCGCTTCGGCCACAATCAAATCCAGCGGTGCCCCCCGTTGGCGAGTGCTAATTTGCACCGTTTCTGAACCATCAGGCTGCGCACCATCATTGCCCTGCAAACGGAAGTTGTAATCGGTCCGGTTAAAGTTTTCTGGTTTGCCCCGCACCACCTCACGCTGCGCCTTCAGTTGCTTGGCCAAGCGGTACAAGAAGGCCAACTGCGCACGCAAACCCAGCAACACTTCGGGCGTTTCTGGCACTTCGATGGTGGGGTCTGTCAACCAACC
>JAIESZ010000273.1 GCA_019745615.1 Burkholderiaceae bacterium | reverse complement strand
GCCATTGAAGCAGCCCTGACCGCCCGCCGCCAAGCGCTGGCCGACGCAGAGTTGCAAGTCCAACTCAAGGCCGAGGCGCTGGATGTCAGCCTGCCCGGTCGCCAGCGCGGCATGGGTGGTTTGCACCCCGTCTCCCTGACCCAAGAGCGCATCGAAAGCATTTTTGGCTCGATGGGCTTTGATGTGGCTGAAGGCCCCGAAATTGAGGCCGACTGGTTTAACTTCACGGCGCTCAACACCCCCGAAGACCACCCCGCCCGCTCCATGCACGACACCTTCTATGTCGAAGGCGGTTCGGCCACAGCGCCCAATTTGCTGCGCACCCACACCAGCCCAGTGCAAGTGCGCCATGCCGTGCAGCACGTCAAGCAGCACCGCGCCCTGATTGATGCGGGCCAATCCATGCCCGAAATCCGCGTCATTGTGCCGGGCCGCACCTACCGCGTCGATAGCGATGCCACGCACTCGCCCATGTTCCACCAATGCGAAGGCTTGTGGATTGGCGAGAACGTCAGCTTCAAAGACCTGAAAGTGGTCTTTACCGATTTTTGCCGCACCTTCTTCGAGAGCGATGATCTGGTGCTGCGCTTTCGCCCCAGCTTCTTCCCGTTCACCGAGCCCAGCGCTGAAATCGACATCCAGTTCCAAACCGGCCCGCTGGCAGGCCGCTGGCTCGAAGTGGCCGGTTCGGGCCAAGTCCACCCTAATGTGGTGCGCAATATGGGCCTAGACCCCGAAAAGTACATCGGCTTTGCCTTTGGCATGGGCATGGATCGCTTGACCATGCTGCGCTACGGCGTCAATGACCTGCGCCTGTTCTTTGACGGCGATATCCGCTTCCTGTCGCAGTTCCAATAAAGCGAACCCAGCCCCTCCAGCTCCCCTGCCCGGCCCCTGAAGTATCCGAGTCTGACTATGCAATTCCCCGAATCTTGGTTGCGCGAATTTTGCAATCCCCCGCTCACCACGGCCCAACTGGCCGAAACGCTGACCATGGCTGGCCTCGAAGTCGAAGAACTTCAGCCCGTGGCACCGCCGTTCACGCGCATCGTGGTCGGGGAAATCAAAGAGGCCGTGCAGCACCCTAATGCCGACCGCCTGCGCGTCTGCCAAGTCGATGCCGGACAGGGCGAGCTGCTCAATATCGTTTGCGGTGCTGCCAATGCCCGCGTCGGCATCAAAATCCCTTGTGCCTTGGTCGGGGCAGAACTGCCCCCCGGCGCAGACGGCAAGCCCTTCACCATCAAACTGGGCAAGCTGCGCGGTGTCGAAAGCCAAGGTATGTTGTGCTCGGCACGCGAGCTGCAAATCTCCGAAGAAAGTGCCGGGCTGCTGGAGCTGCCGCTGGACGCCCCGGTGGGCCAAGACATCCGCCAGTACCTCAAGCTCGACGACACCCTGCTCACGCTCAAGCTCACGCCCAATCTGGCCCACTGCCTGAGCGTGTATGGCATTGCCCGCGAACTCTCCGCCCTCACTGGTGCGCCGCTGTTGCAACCGGATTTTCCCGCCATCGCTGTGAGCATCCCAGACCAACTGCCGGTGTCGGTGCAAGCGCCTGACCTGTGTGGCCGCTTCAGTGGCCGCATCGTGCGCAACGTCAACACCCGCGCCCAAACGCCACAGTGGATGGTGGATAAGCTGGCCCGCTGTGGTCAGCGCAGCGTCTCGCCGCTGGTGGATATTTCCAACTACGTCATGTTTGAGCTGGGCCGCCCCTCGCACATTTTTGATCTGGACAAAATCCACGGTGGACTGCAAGTGCGCTGGGGCCAACCCGGCGAGCAACTCAAGCTGCTCAATGGCAACACCATCACCGTCGATGAGCAAGTGGGCGTGATTGCCGACGATAGCCAAGTCGAATCGCTGGCTGGCATCATGGGTGGCGATGCCACTGCTGTCTCGGACGATACGCGCCACATCTACATCGAAGCCGCCTTCTGGTGGCCCAAAGCCATTGCAGGCCGTTCGCGCCGCTACAACTTCTCTACCGATGCCGGACACCGTTTTGAGCGTGGCGTCGATCCGCAATACACGGTAGAGCACATCGAGCGCATCACCCAATTGGTGATCGACATCTGCGGCACCCCCGACACTGTGGTTGGCCCTATGGACGACCAGCAAAGCGCCCTGCCTGAGCGCAGCCCCGTCACCTTGCGCGTAGCGCGCTGCGCCAAAGTGCTGGGCATGGCCGTCACGCAGCAACAGTGCGCCAATGCTTTGCGTGGCTTGGGTCTGCCAGTGCAAGAGGGCGATGGTGTGCTCACCGTCACGCCGCCTTCGTACCGCTTTGACCTGACCATCGAAGAAGACCTGATCGAAGAAGTAGCCCGCATGGTCGGCTACAACCAGTTGCCCACGACGCCGCCACTGGCCCCCATCACCCCCAAACTGCGCGCTGAAAACCGCCGCAGCGCTTTTGCTGTGCGCCGCGAACTGGCCGCGCTGGGCTACCAAGAAACCATCAACTTCAGCTTTGTCGAAGAGCGCTGGGAGCGCGAGCTGGCCGGCAATGCCCAGCCGATCAAGCTGCTTAACCCCATTGCCAGCCAAATGGGCGTGATGCGCTCCTCCTTGTTGGGTTCGCTGTTGCAGGTGCTCAAGTTCAATGTCGATCGCCGCGCCGAGCGCGTGCGCGTGTTTGAACTGGGCCGGGTCTTTTTGCGCGATGCCGCCGTGCCCAACAGTGACAACACCGTCGAAGGGTTTGACCAGCCCATGCGCGTGGCCGGTTTGGCCTTTGGCCCATCAGACAGCCTGCAATGGGGCCGCAAAGAGCAAGCCGTAGATTTCTTCGACACCAAAGGCGATGTTGAAGCCCTGTTGGCCCCGCTCAAGGCGCAGTTTGAACCCGCCACCCACCCCGCCATGCACCCCGGTCGTTGCGCCCGTGTGTTGCTGGCTGGCCGGGCCATTGGCTTTGTCGGTGAACTGCATCCGCAGTGGCGTCAGTCTTGGGAACTGCCCCAAGCTCCCATCTTGTTCGAGTTGGAATTGGACGCCGTGCTGCAACGCAGCGTACCCCAATTCAAAACTGTGCCCAAACACCAGAGCGTGCAGCGCGATCTGGCCGTGGTGGTGGCCGAGCAGGTCAGTCACGCCCAACTCATGGCTGCCATTGAAGCCGCCGTGTCGCCCGACATGCTGCGTCAAGCCGTGCTGTTTGATGTCTATCGTCCCAAGCCTGTCAAGGGCGCAGAGGCAGCCCCCGCCACCGGTTTGGCGGTGGGCGAAAAGAGCTTGGCCGTGCGCCTGACCTTGGGCAGTGGCGAAGCCACCCTGACCGATGCCGAGATCGAAGCTGCTGTGGCTGCTGTGGTAGCCCAACTGGCCGAACAAACTGGCGCAAAGCTGCGGGTATGAGCAATACCGAACAAAGCACCACCCCGGTGCTGACCAAGGCCCAGCTCATTGAGCTGCTCCAAGAGGAAGTCGTCCTGAACAAGCGCGAAATCCAAGAAATCGTCGATGCCTTCTTTGGCTTGATTACCAAGCATCTGGTGGCCGCAGACGAGGTCAAGTTGCTGGGTTTTGGCAATTTTCAGGTGCGTGATAAGCCACCCCGCCCCGGACGCAACCCGCGCACCGGAAAGCCAGCGCCCATCCGGGCGCGGCGTGTGGTGACTTTCCACGCCAGTAGCAAGCTCAAAGCGTTGGTGCAGACCGGCGCGGCTTCTTAAGCACCCGGCCACGTCAGGGGCGCAGCAATAGGCTGCGCATGACAATGCCATCTTCGGCGGGTCGTGCTCTGGGCTGAAAAAATCCCGGAAACTGCGCCACTTCCTGAAAGCCCGCCGCCGTGTAGGTGCGCCGGGCTGCTGTCCAATTGGTATTGACCAACAGCAGCGCCGAGCGCAGCTGGGGATAGGCTGAGGCCAACTGTGCTAGGCAGCCCTGCAACAGTGGCAGGCCCCAGCCGCGCCCGTGCAGTGCTGGGTCTAGCACCATGGAGGCGATATACAGCGTGTTGCCATGCACCGGGTCGTGGCGCTCAAGGATATCGTGTCCTAGGGTAAAGTGTTCCGCTTGTACCCTGCTATCGCTCGTTTCATGCCACATCTCGCAGAAAACGCAACCGACGTTCTGTCCTTCGTGAAAGGCCAGCAGAGAGCCTTCGGGAAAGACCTCTATGCGCTGGGCATAGACCTGCCGTGTTTCCCAGTGTCCGGGGTCAAAGCCTGCGGCCTCTAGTTCCATGATCCGGTCGAGGTCGGCCAGCGTGGCTGCCTTGAAGTTTAATGAACGCATATTTCTCCATTCATGGCGCATGGCGCTGCCAATACATGCTGGTGGTGCGCTGTATTTTTTTGCATTCAACGGGTGTCTAGAGGGCTTGCCGGGCAGGGGGCGTAGTGGGTGTTAGGTGAAAGCCGCCAGCCTTGGTGTTCTTAGCCTAGCCTGCACAGTGGCTGATCCATGTGCCCAATGAAAAAGCCGCCCACCTGTACTAGGTTGGACGGCTTTGTTCTGGTTGTTGGTCGGTGTGAAAGGATTCGAACCTTCGACCCCTTGCACCCCATGCAAGTGCGCTACCAGGCTGCGCCACACACCGAAGACTTGAATTATATACCTGAAAACACCATCATCTCAAGAAGGTGCTCAATTTTCTGCACACTCAAGGCGAGCGGTGCAGGCGCGGGGCGGCCAGCATGGCCCGCTCTTCCTCCACCACCTTGTCCAGTTGCTTTTGCGCTGGCGTGGGCGGCAAGGCTGCCAGCAGGGTTTGCAGCCGGGTCAGGTCGGCCACCGTAGGCGCTACCTTGATTTGTGCCACCGCCGCAGGCAGTTGCCCCGATTTGACCAGCGTAAACACCTTGGTCGCCCATTCATTTTTTCCCCGTGCCATCGTTGTCTTTCTTTGCTGTTGTGCAAGTCCGGCGCAAATGCCGGTAGCATGGGCTGCACTTTAACGCCTCTTTAACGCCCATTGGCACGCTATGGCTACCTCTACCATCACTACTGCCACCTACCAGCTCTATCCATCGCCGCGCAATAGCAGCAACACCATATTCGCCCACGAATTGTTTTTGCCCTACCCCTATGCGCTTATCCACTTGCCAGATTACCACCTAGCCGGTGCTGCCACCTTGTTTGCGGCTTGCCGCTTGGCCGATCAAAAAATGGGCCAGTTGGTCACGTTTGAGCTGCCCGCCGATCTAGCCCGATTTGAGCGCTTGTTTACCCCCGATTGACCATGTCTGACATCGAGAACCAAATTTTTGTCCCGCCCTCGTTCATCGCCCTGTACAGCGATGCCCGTGGCCGCCTGCGTGAGCGCCCCGCCTTGGTGCGTGAGCGCTACGAGCTGTGTGAAGACTTGGCCGGGCACTTGGTGGGGCAGGCGCAAACGCTGTACCAGTTGCAGGTGCCATCCGAGTTTGAGGTATTGCGCCGCATCTATGCTGGGCTGTGCGCTGCCGATGCGAGCGTTTCAGTGGCCGAAGCCACTTGGATCGTCACGCGGCTGGCGGAGTTACTAGAGTGGCCGTGCCCCGAGCTGACGGCGCAAGCGCCGTCCTGCTGAGTTTGTCAACCCCAGTCAGTCGCAGTGCTGGGCGATGTAGGCTTTAACTTGCTCCACATCGGCAGGCATCACCTGCACGCGCTTGGGCAAATCTTCAATGCCCAAAAACTTGGCGGGGCGCTCAGGCGCATGGCTCAAGGCTTCGACAATGGTCTCGGCAAACTTGATGGGCAAGGCCGTTTCTAGCACCAGCATCGGGATGCCGGGGCAGCGGTGCTCGCGTGCCACCTTCACGCCATCAGCCGTGTGGGTGTCAATCGTCATGCCAAAGCGGGCATATGTGTCGCGGATGGTGGCGAGGCGGTCGGCATGGGTGCTCTTGCCGCTGACAAAACCGTAGCGCTGTGCTGCTTGGGCAAAAGCCGGGTTCTGGCTCAGGTCAAAACGGCCTTCTTTGCTCAGAGCATCGCCAAACAGCGCTTGCACCTGCGCACCATCGCGGTCTAGCAGGTCAAAAATAAAGCGCTCAAAGTTGCTGGCCTTCGAGATGTCCATTGATGGGCTGGAGGTCTCGTGCGTATCAGCGCTGGCGCGCACACGGTACACGCCGGTGCGGAAGAACTCATCGAGCACATCGTTTTCGTTCGTGGCTACCACCAAGGTGTCGATGGGCAGGCCCATCATGCGCGCCACATGCCCGGCACAAACATTGCCAAAGTTGCCGCTGGGCACGGTAAAGCTGACCTTTTGGTCGTTGCTCTCGGTGGCTTGGATGTAACCGGCAAAGTAGTACACCACTTGGGCCAACAGACGTGCCCAGTTGATCGAGTTGACGGTGCCAATTTTGTACTTGCGCTTGAACTCCAAATCGTTGCTGACGGCTTTGACGATGTCTTGGCAGTCGTCAAACACGCCTTCAATGGCGATGTTGTGGATGTTCTCGTCTTGCAGGCTGAACATTTGCGCTTGCTGGAAGGCGCTCATGCGGCCATGCGGGCTGGTCATGAAGACGCGCACGCCCTCTTTGCCGCGCATGGCGTGTTCGGCGGCGCTGCCAGTGTCGCCGCTGGTAGCACCCAGAATGTTGAGCTGCGCGCCCCGGCGCTTGAGCTCATATTCAAACAAGTTGCCCAGCAGTTGCATGGCCATGTCTTTGAAGGCCAGCGTCGGGCCGTTAGACAGGGCTTCAAGCCACAGGCTGTTTTCAATGTGGCGCAGCGGCACGATCTCGCCGGTGCCAAACACGGCAGCGGTGTAGGTCTTGTGGCACAGGGCACGCAGGTCGTCAGCGGGGATGTCGTCAATGTAGAGCGACAAAATCTCAAACGCCAGCTCGGAATAACCCTGTTTGTGATAAACGGTGCGCCAGCGCGTCAGTGTGGCGTCGTCCACTTGGGGGTAGTGTTCGGGCAGGTACAGGCCACCATCGGGGGCCAAACCTTCGAGCAGGATGTCGCAAAAATGCTTGCGGTCGGGGTGGCCGCGTGTGGAGAGGTACAGCATGGTAGTGTCTCGCTCTTAGTTCAGCTCTTCTTTGCGGATGCGGGTAATGCTGGCTAGCACCGTAGGGAGCTGCTGCATCTGGGCGATGGCATCGTTCATGGTGCCTTCGCGGGTGTCGTGGGTCAGGATGATGAGGTCGGTTTGCGTCGAGCCTTCGCCGCCCACTTCATCGGCTTCGCGTTGCAGCATGGCGTCAATGCTGATACCCGCACCGGCCAAAATGCCCGTCACCTTGGCCAGCACACCGGCTTGGTCGGCCACGCGCAGGCGCAGATAGTAGCTAGTCACCACTTCACTCATCGGCAGCACTGGCAGGCTGTCCATCGCCGCATCCAGCGTGTGCGATTGGAAGGCCAAGTGCGGCACGCGGTGGTGTGGGTCTGCGGTGTGCAGGCGGGCAATATCCACCAAGTCGGCAATCACGGCGCTGGCGGTAGGCTCGGAGCCCGCACCCTTACCGTAGTACAGCGTGGTGCCCACGGCATCGCCATGCACCACCACGGCGTTCATTGCGCCTTCGACATTCGCAATCAAGCGCTTGGCGGGCACCAAGGCCGGATGCACGCGCAACTCAATGCCCTTGTCGGTGCGCTTGCTGATGCCCAGCAGCTTGATGCGGTAGCCCAGTTGCTCAGCGTATTTGATGTCGGCAGCACCCAGCTTGGTGATGCCTTCGACATAAGCCTTGTCAAACTGCACTGGGATACCAAAGGCAATGGCGCTCATCAGCGTGGCTTTGTGCGCGGCGTCCACGCCTTCGATATCGAAGGTCGGGTCGGCTTCGGCATAGCCCAAGCGCTGTGCTTCTTTCAGCACGACGTCAAAGTCTAGGCCTTTGTCGCGCATCTCGCTCAAGATAAAGTTGGTGGTGCCGTTGATGATGCCTGCCAGCCACTGGATGCGGTTGGCTGTCAGGCCTTCGCGCAGCGCCTTGATGATCGGGATGCCACCGGCCACGGCGGCCTCAAAGGCCACCATCACGCCCTTGGCCGAAGCCGCAGCAAAAATCTCGGTGCCATGCACGGCCAGCAGGGCCTTGTTGGCCGTCACCACATGCTTGCCTGCTGCAATGGCTTCAAGCACCAGTGCCTTGGCAATACCGTAGCCGCCAATCAATTCGACCACGATGTCGATATCGGGGTTGGCAATGATGGCGCGTGCATCACTCACCACCTGCACGCCTTCGCCCACCACGCTTTGGGCGCGTGCTACGTCCAAATCGGCCACCATGGTGATCTCGATGCCACAGCCAGCGCGGCGGCTGATTTCTTCTTGATTGCGTTGCAGGACGTTAAAAACGCCGCTACCGACGGTACCGATGCCCAGCAGGCCAACTTGAATAGGTTTCATAAAAATTTACTCAATAAAAAGAAGGGTTACTCGGTGCCGTGGCGCTTGCGGTACTGCTCTAAGAACTTGGCTACGCGGCCAATGGCTTCGCGCAGATCGGCCTCGTGCGGCAAAAAGACGATGCGAAAGTGGTCAGGTGCGGGCCAGTTAAACCCCGTGCCCTGCACCAGCATGACCTTAGTTTCTTGCAACAGCTCCAAAAAGAACTGCTGATCGTTTTCGATGGGATAGACCTTGGGGTCTAAGCGTGGAAACATATACAGCGCCGCCTGTGGCTTGACGCAACTGACGCCCGGAATGGCGGTAATCAGCGCATGGGCCAAATCGCGCTGCTTGCGCAGGCGGCCCCCCTCGCAGACCAAATCGTTAATGCTTTGGTAGCCACCCAGCGCCGTTTGGATGGCCCACTGGCCGGGCACATTGGCGCACAGGCGCATATTGGAGAGCATGTTCAGGCCCTCAATGTAGTCTTTGGCAGCTTTTTTGTCGCCCGACACCACCAGCCAGCCCGCACGGTAGCCGCAGGAGCGGTAACTTTTGGACAGCGAGTTAAAGGTGAGCGTGAGCACATCTTCGCTCAGGCTGGCTAGTGGCGTGTGCTTGATGCCGTCATAGAGCACCTTGTCATAAACCTCGTCAGCAAAAATTACCAAATTGTGCTCGCGGGCGATGGCCACAATGCCTTTGAGCAACTCGTCTGAATACAGCGCGCCTGTAGGGTTGTTGGGGTTAATCACCACGATGCCCTTAGTGCGTGGCGTGACTTTGGCGCGAATGTCGTCCAAGCTGGGCATCCAGCCGTTGTCCTCTTCGCACAAATAATGCACGGGGGTGCCACCGGAGAGACTGGTGCAGGCCGTCCACAGTGGATAGTCGGGGGCAGGCAGCAACAACTCATCGCCAATATCGAGCAGCGCGTTGGTAGCCATAGCGATCAACTCACTGGCACCGTTGCCTAGGTAGATGTCATCGAGGGTCACGCCCTTGACACCCTGCTTTTGGGTTTCGTGCATCACCGCTTTGCGCGCAGCAAAAATGCCCTTGCTGTCGGAGTAGCCTGCCGAGTTGGGCAGGTTGCGGATCATGTCCTGTTGGATTTCTTCGGGGGCGTCAAAGCCAAACACCGCCAGATTGCCAATGTTGAGCTTGATGATTTTGTGGCCGTCTTCTTCCATCTGCTTGGCCGCGTCCATGATCGGGCCTCGGATGTCGTAACAGACGTTGGCGAGCTTGGCAGATTTGCGAATGGATTTCATGGCAGCAAGGGCAGCAGGGCGAAACCTATAATTTGAACACAGTTCCGCCACCTCTTGCACCTGCAAACGCAGTACGCCACCGCCATGAAATTTCAGCCCGACCGCCATAGCATTCACAGCATTACCGGCTACGGCCCCGGCTGGATCAACGTAGGGCCAGACAAAGTGACTTCTAGCCTGATTCTGGGCGCAAATGGCCTGCGCTTGCCTTGGGATTGCACCTGCTTTGAAGATTTAACCGCCGCTCACTTTGCACCCTTGGCCGAGCTAGAGGCCGAACTGATCTTGTTTGGCAGCGGTGTGCGCAACCGTTTTGTGCCGCCAGCGTGGTTGCAGCCCCTAATGGCCCGGCGCATCGGGCTGGAAACGATGGACACCCAAGCGGCTTGCCGCACCTACAACATTTTGGCTGGTGAGGGGCGCAATGTGGTGGCCGCACTCCTGTTAGAAACGGCCTAAAACAGGGCAAAAACCGTTTCGGGGTAAAATCGCGGGTTGCGGTCGGAGGCAATCAAGAACAACACATCCGTTCCTCCGGCTTCCAACGACCACACTCCTGAGAGACTGCAGTTTATATGGCGATCGTTGTCAACAAGCCCCTCCCCGAATTTGAAGCCAATGCCACCAGCGGCGTCAAGGTGACCAACACCTCGCACAACGGGCAGGTGATGGTGCTGTATTTTTACCCCAAAGACAACACGCCCGGCTGTACCACCGAAGCGATGCAGTTCCGCGACAAGTACAAAGACTTTGTCAAAGCGGGCGCTGCGGTGTTTGGCGTCTCGCGCGACAACATGAAGTCGCACGACGAGTTTCGCGAAAAGCTAGAGCTGCCCTTTGAACTGATCGCTGACACCGAAGAAAAAATGTGCCACATGTTTGGCGTGGTCAAAAACAAGATCATGTATGGCAAGAAGGTCAAGGGCATTGAGCGCAGCACTTTCCTTATCAACGAAGATGGCATTCTGACCCACGAATGGCGCGGCCTGAAGGTGCCGGGCCATGTCGAAGAGGTGCTCAAGGCCGTCAAATCGCTCAAGGCGCTGAAAAAAGCCGCCTGATTGCACTGACATCGCTGGCGTGCATAATGGATCAATGCCGCTGAACTCCGCGAAGCTCCTTTCTGACCACCAAGCCGCCTGGGTTTCCCGGCGGCTTTTTGCTTTCTGAACTTGCCTGATTGAGGTCTTTGCCCATGCCACCTTTGCCCCCCGCACCCACCCGGCGTGCTGCCCAATTGCCCCCTGAGGCATTCAAGCCTGTAGCCCGCAAAGCCAGTGCCGCCGAAAAATCTGCACCCGATGAGGTTGTGCCAGTCGCTGCCGTGACCAGCCCATTGGTGGATACCGTGGTGGTAACGGCCGCCTCACGCAAAGGCGGGCGGCGTCGAAGCGATGCTCCGGCGGCAGTGCCTGCTGTGGCCAGCAGCCGCCGTGGTGCACAAACACCGGCGTTGGTGCAAGCGCCCGTGTCGGTGGTGGCCGCCGTGCCAGCAAGCACGCCAGTGGCTACACCACCGGTGGTGGTAAGCGCAGTGGTGGCCTCTGCACCGGCCAGCGCTGCCCCTGTGGTAGTTTCCCCTGCCGTGGTAGCCCCAGCTCCCCAGAGCCGCCAGCGCAGCCGGGGCCGCAAAGCGGTACGCAGCAGCAGCGGCCCGACCAAGCTGTTTGTGCTCGATACCAATGTGCTGCTGCACGACCCGACCAGCCTGTTCCGTTTTGAAGAGCACGACATCTACCTGCCGATGATCGTGTTGGAGGAGCTGGACGCGCACAAGAAGGGCATGACCGAAGTGGCGCGCAATGGCCGCCAAGTCAGTCGCTCGTTGGACGGGCTGGCTGCGGCCCAAGGCGCAGACATTGGCCAAGGGCTCAAGCTCGATTCCACCGGCCAGCGCGGGGCCACTGGGCATTTGTATTTCCAGACCTCGGCGCTCGACTACCAACTGCCCACCAGCCTGCCCCAAGGCAAGGCCGACAACCAGATTTTGGGCGTGGTAGAGGCGCTGCGCAAACTGCACGCTCCGCGTGAGGTGGTGTTGGTGTCCAAAGACATCAACATGCGCGTCAAAGCCCGTGCGTTGGGTTTGCCCGCTGAGGACTACCAAAATGACAAGGCGCTGGATGACGACGACCTGCTCTACTCCGGTGCCTTGGCCCTGCCCGCCGATTTCTGGAGCCGCCACGGCAAGGCAGTAGAGAGTTGGCAAAGTGGCCCCAACACTTTCTACCGCGTCAGTGGTCCGATGGTGGCGCAGTGGATGATTAACCAGTTTGTCTATTTTGAGGCCCCCGGCGAGCCTAGCCTGTATGCGCGCGTCACAGAAATCCGCGACAAAACCGCTGTACTGCGCACGCTCAAAGACTACGCCCATGCCAAAAATGCGGTGTGGGGCGTGAACAGCCGCAATCGCGAACAAAACTTTGCCCTCAATCTGCTGATGGATCCGGAAGTTGATCTGGTCACGCTCACGGGCACCGCAGGCACCGGCAAAACGCTGATGGCCTTGGCGGCTGGCCTCACGCAGGTGCTTGATGAGCGCCGCTACACCGAGATCATCATGACCCGTGCCACCGTGAGCGTGGGCGAAGATATCGGCTTTCTGCCCGGCACGGAAGAAGAAAAAATGGGGCCGTGGATGGGTGCCTTGGACGATAACCTCGAATTCTTGGCCAAGGGCGAAGGCGGCAACCCCGGCGAATGGGGCCGCGCAGCCACCAATGAGCTGATCCGCAGCCGCATCAAGATCAAGAGCATGAACTTTATGCGTGGGCGTACGTTCATGAACAAGTACGTCATCATCGACGAAGCGCAAAACCTGACGCCCAAGCAGCTCAAAACGCTGATTACGCGCGCTGGGCCGGGTACCAAAATTGTCTGCATGGGCAACTTGGCGCAGATTGACACCCCGTACCTGACCGAAGGCTCGTCGGGTCTGACCTTCACGGTAGATCGCTTTAAGGGCTGGCCGCACAGCGGCCATATCACGCTGGCCCGTGGTGAGCGCTCGCGGCTGGCTGATTTTGCCAGCGACGTGCTCTAACTGGGGCCAACGGCGGGTTTGTATTCGCGCAGCCAGGCTTCAAAGGTGTCGCAGGCAAAACGGCCTAGCGCTGCGGCAAACAACTCTTTGTTGCCCAGATACAGGCTGTGGCGCATCACGGCATAGGGGTTGAGCTTGCGCCCGCCCCTTTGCTCTTCGATGTATTGCTTGTAGCGCTTCACAGTGCCGATGTTCTCGCGCAGCAGGGTGTTAAACCGTGTGCGCGTGATGCCGGGTGCCCAGCCCTGCACATCGGCCACAAAGCTGTCTACACGGCGCGGCTCAAAGCTGTAGTCGTTAAAGAAGTGGCTGGCGATTTTCAGAAAGGTGAAGGCGTTGAGGTCGCTACTGACCACCGGTGCCTGCGCTTGCTCCTGCGCCAGCACGGCGGGGGGGCTGGTCTCGGTGTCGTCTGGGGCTGCTAGCAGTTGCGCCTCGGTGGCGTCGCGAATTTGGCGAAACTCGCGGTCGGCCAGTTCAAATAATGCTGCCAGCACATTGATGCGCCGCTTGAGTGCGCCCGGAATCGACTTTTTGTATTTGATTTTGTGGTCTAGCACCGCCCAAGCGTCTTGCACAATGGTGCGTACCTGTAGCTCAAACGGGTAGGCGACCAGCGGCAGGCCATGCAGTAGCGGTGCCGTCTCTGCGCTCCAGCGCGGCTTGAGATCGAGGTGCAGGCCTTTGTAGCCAAAGTCACTTTCGGTGCCCTCGACGGCAGCGGTTTTGTCGGTCACGTCCATGACCTCAAAATGCTGGCGCACGGCTTGTGTGATTTTGTCGATTTCGTCTTCGTACAGGCACACCACGCGCACGCCAATCAAGTCGCTGATGTAGGCGGCAATGGTGTAGGGGGTGTTGCTCTCTTCTAGTGCTGTGCGGTATTTGCGCGAGAACTTGCGCACGCACTCGGCTTTGTCTTTGATGCGGCCCTCGATTCGTGACACCTCAATGCCACCGGCTTGGGCCAGCGCCTCGGTCAGTGTGGCGAGGTATTGTGCCAAGGCGGCCTCTAATCCTTGGCGGTGCTGCGCATGAAAGCCATGAAAGGCTGCTTCTTCGAGGTCAAAGTCCAAGGAGGGCATGGCCGTGCTCCGTGCTTAGTAATCGCCGTCGTTGGCACCCGTGGCCAGACTCTCAAAGCGTGTCTGGGATTTTTGAAAATACAGCTTGACGGTGCCGGTAGGGCCATTGCGCTGCTTGCCAATGATAATCTCGGCCACATTGGGCTCTTTGCTGTCTTTGTTGTAGTAGTCATCACGGTAAATGAACATGATGATGTCTGCATCCTGCTCAATCGCACCCGAGTTGTGCGTGACCACGCCATCATTGGCAATCCAGCAAGCTGGGCCAGGCACGGTCAAGTCATAGACCGGCTCAATACCCGCCTCTTCCACACTGACCACGGTATCCCAGAACAAATCAGACTGAGCCCAAGCCAGTAGTTCTGGACTACCCAGATGCTGCGCGTAGTCACTCAGTACGGCCCTGGAAGGGGCAAAGCTAAAGTGAGAACTGCCACCATAGGTGGTTTGACGTAAATGGGCCATCGCCCGGTGGCTGATTTCCTGTTCTGCCATCTGTTGGCGCACCTGCGCAAAAACCTCCATCGGCAGGGTATCGACATTGGTGTTGGCCTGCACTGACTCCAAACGCTGGCGCAGTGCCTGTGCTGGCGCACAGCGTGGGCCAAAGGCACCCACCATCGTTAGGAAGTGCAACTGTGCGGTGGCACCACTCACGTCCACATTCCAGAGGGAATGGTGCCCACCAGGCTGTGCAATCTTGCGTAGGCGGGCCACCATGCCCAAACGCAGCAGCAGCGCCGCTACGTCGCGGGCCAAACCTTCGCTACAGGTCGCAAAATAGATGCGGTGGGCACCGCGTTGTTCAGAAGGCCGAACATGGATGCAGCCATCCGTGGCCCATAGGTGGCGCAGAAACAGGCCAATGGAGGCATCGTCGAGCTGGAGCAATTCGGTAGGCAGGCGCTTTTCGTGCGAGCGTTGATTGAATAGGCCCAGCTCCTTGAGCCATGCACCCACGCCAGCAGGCTTCCAGCGGTTGCCATTGCCACCAATGACCAATTGGTGCCATTGCCCCCGCCCTGCAATGCGCCGCACAGTCGAACCCATTGCCAGTGCGGCGGTAGTAACGGCAAGGCTATTGTCTTCACTGGCGGTGGTATAGCGCATGGGCTGACCGCGCAGGTAGCTACCATCTCCCACCAGATGGGCCAGTAGGATCAGCGCATGTTCGGGCCATGCGATACAACGCGCAGGCTGCGGAATCTGGCGTGCCAGCGCCATCCGATCTCCGGTGTGGATGTCTTGCAACATCTGCCAGCCCGCACCCGTCAAGAAGCGGTGTTGTGCTGTGGCTCGGATGCTGCGCCCGCTGGCCAGATGCACACGGAATACCGGCTTTTCTCCCACTTTCCAGACCAGATCTGATGGTGCCTGTACCAGCTTCTGGTTAGAGCCTACGGCATGTACCCAAGGCTGCTGACCTACCAGTTCGGCAATCGGCACTCGCCTGCCACCCGCCAGCCAGACCAGCGTATCCCCGGTCACGCATTCACGTAAATCCGACATCATCGGGCGCTTGTCGGTGCGTGTTTCGACGCTGCGGTTGAGCTGAGACAGCGCAATCACCGGGCAATGCAACTCTTTGGCCAGCATTTTGAGGCCGCGTGAAATCTCGCCCAACTCGGTAGCGCGGTTTTCACCTTGCGAGCCTGCCGAACCACTCATCAGTTGCAAATAGTCCACCACAATCAGCCCCAATTGGCCACACTGGCGCGCCAAGCGCCGGGCATTGGCGCGCAGCTCCGACGGGGTTAGACCGGGGGTTTCGTCAATATGCAACGATACATTGCGCAGTTTTTCGATGGCTTCGGTCAGGCGTGGCCATTCGTCAGCCGTGAGCTTTCCGGTGCGCAGGTGGGATTGATCTACCTTGGCAATCGAGCCTACCACCCGCACGGCCAACTGGGCAGCGCCCATTTCCATCGAAAAAATGGCGACTGGCAGTTTCTCGTGCAAGGCCACATGCTCGGCAATGTTTACCGCGAAAGCCGTGTTGTGCGTGACCACATCATCGTTGGTGATATACAAGTGCTCTGGGTGGCTGACAGCAATGCACTGGCATGGCGCTTCGCGGCTAGGAGTGATACTGGCGATGGTGAGGCGCTTGGCCCGTTGGCGCTCTAGCGGTAGGCGAGCTTGTTTTTCTGACAACAGGAACAGTGAGCGTGGTTGCGGATGAGCGATGTGGCAAATATAGGCGGGTAGTCCTGGTACCCGCAGGCCCTGGCTGTTGCGGTAATGTGGTGTTTTGCTGCTGATGGAGCACCAGCCCCCCAGCGAGCGCACCAGTTCGGCCATATCCTGGGCTAATTGGTGGCTGGCCGTAGAAAAGCGCACGCTGCCCCAGCGCTCTACCCAGCCATCAGTATCAAGCAGACCACGCAACAGATCTAGGCGGGCGGCCCGATGGGCTTCCAGATACAGGCGCGGAATAAACTTGGCATCGCTGGCCAAGCCCGACAGCCGTAGGCTATCTAGCGCCACCCGTAAGGGGTTGGCCTGTGCGCCTTGCAACCCCAGCACATGGCCCCGATCTTGGCGCACGATGCGGTAATCATAGTTTTGCGCATGGGTCACGGCCATGTCGGCACCGACACGGGCCTCTAGGGTCGCCAACATCTGGGGCGAGGCCGTGGCAAAACGTACCGTGCCGGTACCTGTCAAACTACCGTCACCCAGCAAAGCCCCTAGCACCCACGGGTCGATGGGCAAGGGATCGTGGTGACCAAAATCACCACTGGCCGTATCTATCCATA
>JAIESZ010000034.1 GCA_019745615.1 Burkholderiaceae bacterium | reverse complement strand
ACCTGCCGCCAGCACCGCGCTCCAATCAAAATGGGCACCGGCGACAGTAAAGGTGCTGCGCTCGGTATAGCCCTGCATCCGCGCCGCTGCCCGGATGGCATCGGCGGCTTCTTGCTGGAGCAAAGGCTCATCGCCATGCAGGGTGTAAAGCGAGCGCAAGCCTTTGTGCAGCTGGGCGGCCAGTTGGTTCGGGGCAAGGTGCATAGCGCAGTGGCCTGCTACGGGATGCGTACTGCAGCCAGACGGCGCAGCAGTTGCTGCACCAGATCGGTTTGCATATTGCGGTACAGCAGGGCCTCTTCGGCCTCTTTGGCCAAGGCGATGGTTTCGCTGTAGCTGATGTCGCGCGTTTGTAGCAACTCGGTCGGCTCTAGCAGCTCCTCGCCTTTTTGCGTGCGCAGGCGAAACTTGATGCGCAGGCGCAATTGCAGCTCGCGCACTTGACCCGAAGCATTGAGGCCGACCACACTGCGCTCGTTTTGCTCCTGCAACAGTTCAAACACCACTTGGGCTTGGGGCAGTTGGGCTGGTTCGCGCCAGACTTGCAAAGCGGTGGTCGAACCCTCTAGGGTACGCTGCAACTCTCGCGCCAGCGGCGATGTGGCAGGCGCAGCGATATACATGGACTGAAAAGCAAACTGCGGCACGCCCCGCAGCCGAAAGCCACAGGCCGACAGCGCCAGCGAGGCGGGCAGCAGGGCCAGCCAAGCCCGCCGAGACCAGTGGCCCGCAACGGCACGAGCAGGGTGCGCCATGCTTTAAACCACCACGTTGACCAAACGGCCCGGCACCACAATCACCTTCTTGGCGGCAGCGCCATTGGCCTGCTTGAGAAAGGCTTCGTGGGCCAGTGCCGCCGCTTCAATCTGTGCTTTGTCGGCTTGGGCGGGCACCAAAATGGAGCCGCGCAGCTTGCCATTGATTTGCAGCATCAGCTCAATTTCGTCTTGCACCAGCGCCTGCGCATCCACCTGCGGCCAAGGCGCATCGAGCAAATCGCCCAAGTGGGCGGCATAACCCAGTTGCGACCACAGCGCATGGCTGATGTGCGGCGTGGCTGGATACAGGCAGCGCAGCAAGATACCAAAGCCTTCGATCAGTGCAACTTGGGCACCGGGGCAATCCATTGCCTTGAAGTCTTCCAGCGCGTTGATCATCTTCATGGTGCCAGAGACCACGGTGTTGTACTGCATGCGCTGGTAGTCGTAATCTACCTGCTTGAGCACGGTGTGGATTTCTAAGCGCAGCGCCTTGGCTTCTTTGCCAAACTCCACATCTTTCAGGCTGGTAGCCCCCACCACGCTGGCATCGGCTGCAACCTTGTCTAAGGTGGACAGCTTGACGCCGAAGTTCCAGACCCGGCGCAAGAAGCGGTAGCTGCCCTCCACGGCAGCGTCGTTCCACTCTAGCGTGGCTTCTGGCGGGGCCGTGAACATGGTGTACAGGCGGGCAGTGTCAGCGCCGTATTTTTCGATCAACTCTTGCGGATCAATGCCGTTGTTTTTGGACTTGGACATGGTGCCCACGCCCTCGTAGTCAATCGGCGTGCCCACAGGCAAATCACCCACAGCGTTTTTCAGCTTGGCCCCAATGATCTTGCCCGCATCGTCTAGCACATGCTCCACATCGTGCGGCCAGAAATACTCTTTGGCTCCCTTGTCGGTGCGGCGGCTGTAAATGTGGTTGAGCACCATGCCTTGGGTGAGCAGCTTAGTGAAAGGCTCATCCACCTTGACCAAGCCCAAATCACGCATCACCTTCGTCCAGAAACGGGCGTACAACAGGTGCAGGATGGCGTGTTCAATGCCACCGATGTACTGGTCCATCGGCATCCAGTAGTCCGCGCCTTCAGCGACCATTTTTTCGCTGTTTTTGGGATCGCAATAGCGCATGAAGTACCACGAGCTATCGACAAAGGTGTCCATAGTGTCGGTTTCGCGGCGGGCGGGCTTGCCGCACACCGGGCAGGTGACACCGGCATGGAAACCTTCGTGCTTGTGCAGCGGATTGCCCGAGCCATCGGGGATGCAATCTTGCGGCAACACCACGGGCAGGTCTTTTTCTGGCACCGGCACGGCACCATGCTCGGCACAGTGGATGATGGGGATCGGTGTACCCCAGTAACGCTGGCGGCTCACGCCCCAGTCGCGCAAACGCCAAGTGGTTTTTTTCTCGCCCAAGCCCAGTTTTTCGAGGGCATGGGCTACCGCGTTCACTGCCTCTTTATACGGCAGGCCGCTGAAGCTATCGGAGTTGACAGTGACGCCACGCTCCTTATCGCCATACCAATCTTGCCAACGTTCAAAATCGAAATCGGCTTCGCCATCCACCTGCACCACTTGCAAAATTTCTAGCTGGTACTTGAGGGCAAAGGCAAAGTCGCGCTCGTCGTGGGCCGGTACGCCCATCACGGCACCATCGCCATAACCCATCAGCACATAGTTGCCTACCCAGACTGGCACCGGTTCTTCGGTCAGGGGGTGGATAACGGTCAGGCCGGTGGCCATGCCCTTTTTTTCTTGCGTAGCCAGTTCAGCCTCGGTGGTGCCACCGTGCTTGCATTCTTCGATAAAAGCGGCCAACGCGGGGTTGTCTTGGGCGGCATGGGCAGCCAGCGGGTGCTCAGGGGCCACGGCGCAGAAGGTGACGCCCATGATGGTGTCGGCGCGGGTGGTAAACACATAGAGTTTGCCGTCGCCAATCAACGCGCCATCGTTGCCCCGGATGTCGTGCGGAAAGGCAAAGCGCACGCCTTCGGACTTGCCGATCCAGTTTTCTTGCATCAGCTTGACCCGCTCAGGCCAGCCGGGGAGTTTGTCGCCGGTGACAAAGTCGAGCAGTTCTGGGGCGTAGTCGGTGATCTTGAGGTAGTAGCCCGGAATCTCGCGCTTTTCTACCAGCGCGCCGGTGCGCCAGCCTCGGCCATCAATCACTTGCTCATTGGCCAACACGGTTTGATCGACCGGGTCCCAGTTGACCACCTGGGTTTTACGGTAGGCAATGCCTTTTTCGAGCATTTTCAGGAACAGCCATTGGTTCCAGCGGTAATAGTCGGGGTCACAAGTGGCTACTTCGCGGCTCCAGTCGATGGCTAACCCCATCGCCTGCATCTGCTTTTTCATGTAGGCAATGTTGTCGTACGTCCATTGCGCTGGGGGCACGCCGTTTTTCAGCGCGGCATTTTCAGCTGGTAGGCCAAAGGCATCCCAACCCATCGGCATGAGCACGTTGTAGCCGCTCATGCGCAACTGGCGCGTGAGCATGTCGTTGATGGTGTAGTTGCGCACATGGCCCATGTGCAGCTTGCCGCTGGGATAGGGCAGCATGGAGCAAGCGTAGAACTTCTTTTTGTTCTGGTCTTCGGTGACGCGGTAAGCATCGTGGGCCGTCCAATGGGCCTGCGCAGCGCTTTCGACCTCGGTGTGTTGGTATTTGTCTTGCATGGGGAGGAGAAATCAGGAAAAACCGTTGGATGCAGCGGCTAGGCGCTGCGCTGGCGGGGATTTTAGGCGCTGGCACAGCAGCGCCCAAGATTTCAGGGTTGTGCAGACTGCGCAGCCGGCTCGGCCACAAAACCAATGCGCCGCAGGCCCGCTTGGTGGGCCAGTCCCATGACCTCCACCACACGGCCATAGGGCACGGCGGTATCAGCACGCAATTGCACTTCGGTATCGGGGTGCGTTGCCGCGATGGTGCGCAACTTTTCAACCAAGGCAGCTGCTGCCAATGGCTGCTCGTCCACAAACACTTGGCCGGCCTTGTTCAGCACGACCGTCACCGACTGGGGGGTAGCTGCTGGAGTAGCCCCCTCAGTGCGGGGCAAATCGAGCCGGATACTACTAGCCAACAAGGGCGCAGTGAGAATGAAAATGACTACCAGCACCAGCATGACGTCGATCAGCGGCGTCATGTTGATGTCGCTGATCGGCTGGGGTGCGCTATGGCGATCAATGCGACCAAAGGCCATGATGGGATGCTCCTAGGGGCAAGCTCACTGGGACGCTGGGGTAGGCGCAGGTGCAACAGGCACTGGTGCTGGTGCTGGTGCTGGTGCCGACCTGGGCATGGATGCTGGTTTCGTGGTGGGTTTGACTGGGGTGGTTGGAGAGGCATCGACCACCAACTCACGCAGGTCGCGGGCAAAGCCTTCTAAGTCGGCTTCGATGCGCCCCAACAGACGGCCAAAGATGTTGTAGGCCAATACAGCTGGAATGGCCACTGCCAGCCCGGCAGCCGTCATGACCAACGCTTCACCTACGGGGCCAGCCACCCGGTCAATGCTGATTTGGCCCGCACTGGCAATGGCCGTCAGTGCATGGTAAATGCCCCAGACCGTACCCAATAAACCAACAAACGGCGCCGTAGAACCAATAGTGGCTAGCAATACTTGGCCCCATTGCAGTTTGCCCAGTACCCGGTGCAGGGCATCGCGCAACACACGGGTAAGCTGCTGGCTGGCACTACCTGCTTGGGCCAAGGTAATGCTGCCATCGGGGGGCTGGGCCAAGGCATCAGCAGCTTCTACCAAGGGCAACACCAAGGCTTCACGGTCTAGGGTGGCAATCTGTTGGCGTGCCACAGGCCAACTGGGTGCCTGCCAGAAGGCGGCCACACCGCGTGCCACATCCCGCTGTGCACGCTGCATCAGCCAACTTTTCCAAACAATCACCACCCAACTGGCCACCGACATGGCCAGCAGCACCACTGCCGTCGCTTGGGTAACGGCATCGCCTTGGTGTAACCAGTACAGCGCATCCATGGGCAACAGGCGCTTAGTTCAGGCCAAGCACGTCGAACATATCGAACAAGCCACGCTGCTGGTCTTGCAAGAAACGTACGGCGCGCAAGCTGCCTTGGGCATAGGTGGTGCGGCTAGACGACTTGTGCGTGATCTCAATGCGCTCGCCGGTACCGGCAAACAGCACCGTGTGGTCGCCAACAATGTCACCGCCACGGATAGTGGCAAAACCAATGCTGGAGGGATCGCGCTCGCCAGTCACGCCTTCACGGGCATAAACGGCGCAGTCTTTGAGGTCACGGCCTATGGCTTTAGCCACCACCTCGCCCATTTTGAGGGCTGTGCCCGACGGGGCATCGACCTTGTGGCGATGGTGGGCCTCAATGATTTCGATGTCGTAGCCGGTGGCCAGCGCCTTGGCGGCCATTTCTAGCAGTTTGAGCGTGACATTGACACCCACACTCATATTGGGTGCCAGCATGATGGCGGTGTGCTCAGACAGAGCGGCGATTTCGGCCTTTTGCTCTTCAGTAAAGCCGGTGGTGCCCACCACGGCCTTCACACCCAGTTCGGCACAGACTCGCAAATGGGCCAAAGTGCCCTCAGGGCGGGTAAAGTCGATCAGGGCATCGGCGTTTTGCAGCCCGGCGCGGATGTCAGCAGTGATCGGCACGCCGCTGGCGTGGCCCAAAAAGGCGGTGGCATCCGAGCCGACGCTGGGGCTAGCAGCAATATCGAGTGCGCCAGTGAGCACACAGTCATCGCTGGCACTGATGGCTTCAATCAGCATACGGCCCATGCGGCCACTGGCACCAGCAACGGCTACGCGAAAAGTAGCGGAACGGGGGGAAAGAGAGGTAGTCATTGTTCTGGATTACGGGAAAAACACAGCAGGCAATAGCACAACGGGCAATGGTGCCGACACAAGGCCAGCGCTTTAGCGCTCAGGCGACTCCAGCGGCGGATAGCTGGTGCTGGCAGGTGCAGGAGAAGGCGGCGAGACTGGCGCAGCATCTTTAGTGTGGGCGGGGTAGCGCTCCAACTGCGCTGGCGTAGCTTCTAGCACCGGCACCTCACGGGCTTTTTTACGATTGCCGAGGGTGGCAACAAATTCGCTCTCGGAGGGCATCTCATCGCCCTCAAAACGCAGCAGGCTATCGTCTTTAAAAAACACCGTGAGCTTGCGTGTTTGCGCCTCCACACCGGGGCGACGCAGGGTAAACACGTAATCCCAGCGGTCGGCATGGAACAAGCTAGTCACCAGTGGTGTGCCCAAAATATCGCGCACCTGCTGGCGGCCCATGCCCGCTTGCAGTGCCTGCACCTGCTCACGCGAGACAAAATTGCCCTGCACCACATCGACCCGGTATGGCGTCACCACGCCAGCGAGGCGCTCTTTGGTGCCATCAAAGCTGCCACAGGCGGCCAAGCTGGCCCCGCACAACAGGATAAGCCCCAAACGGGCACTGCAATGGACTTGGGTGGGCATGGACAAAAGCATAGGGCTATGATGGATCAAGATTCATTGTAGCGGTGGCCCATAGGCTTCTAGCACCCTTGGCCGCCGAAAAACTTCTCCCCACTCTGCCTTGTGATGACAAATATCGACGAACTCAAAAGCACCGGACTCAAAGCCACTTTGCCCCGCCTGAAAATTTTAGAAATTTTCCAAAAGGGCACGCAGCGCCACATGACCGCAGAAGACGTGTTTCGGGCGCTGCTGGAAGAACGCTCGGACGTCGGGCTGGCTACCGTGTACCGCGTGCTCACGCAGTTTGAGCAGGCTGGGCTGTTGATGCGCAGCAACTTTGAAAGCGGCAAGGCGGTGTATGAACTAGACCAAGGCCAACACCACGACCATTTTGTCTGTACCCAATGCGGCAAAGTAGAAGAATTTTATGACGCCGATATTGAAAAGCGCCAACACGCCGTAGCCAAAAGCAAAGGCTGGGTGGTACATGACCACGCGATGGCCTTGTATGGTGAATGCGCCCAATGCGGGGCACAGCGGGCCGCCTGTGAGCAGTGCGAGCAGTGCTAAAGCCCAGCGCGCGCTGTTATGAGCCTTGGTCCATTGCCCGGCGGTGGCGCTCAACAAACTCTTGGTAGGTGTCAATGCCGCGCAGGTTCAGGATGGTGTTGCGCACTGCGGCCTCTACCAGCACGGCAATATTACGCCCCGCCACCACTTGGATGATGACCTTGAGCACCGGCACACCCAACACATCTTGCGTGAGGGGCTCGTAGGGCATACGCTCGTAATCGCGCTCCATCGTCTCTTTGCGCACCAAATGCACAATCAGACGCAAGCGCATTTTGCGGCGCACCGCCGTCTCGCCAAAAATGGCACGGATATCGAGCAGGCCAATACCGCGCACCTCTAAGAGGTTTTGCAGCAGCTCTGGGCAGCGCCCCTCAATGGTGGTTTGGTTGATGCGGTACAGATCGACGGCATCATCGGCCACCAAGCCATTGCCGCGCGAGATCAACTCTAGCCCCAGCTCGCTTTTGCCCAAGCCGGACTCGCCGGTGATGAGCACACCCAAGCCCAAAATGTCCATGAATACGCCATGCACCGTGGTACGGTCGGCAAAGTATTTGGACAGGTAAGCACGCAGCACATCAATGACGAAGGCCGACGACTCGTGCGTGGCAAACATCGGAATTTGTGCCCGCTCGCACATTTGCAGCAAGCCCTCGGGCGGGCCTTTGCCATCGGCCAAAATAAGCACTGGTGGCTCTAACGTGACGATGCGGGCAATGCGACGCTTGCAATCTTCAGTGGTGGCGTTGGTCAGGTAGGCTACTTCGCGCTCACCCAGTATCTGCACCCGGTAGGGGTGGATGTAGTTGAGGTAGCCGACCAAATCGGCCCCTGAGCGCGCCGAGCGCACGGCCAGCTCATCAAAGTGGCGCTCTGAAGCGCCCAGCCCAGCCACCCACTCCCACTTGAGCAGCGTGCGAAACTCCTCAAACAGGGCATCAGCACTGACGACGTTGTGCTTCACAGCGCAGCCTCCGAGCAAATCAGGCCACCTGTGTCGATTGCCAGCGTGCAATCAGGCCGTGCAACTGGACGGCATCGGTGCAGGCCTTGATGGTCTCGCGCAAACTGCCGTCACTGAGCAACTCGGCAATTTCTGACAAGATTTCAAGGTGCTTTTGCGTAGCCGCCTCAGGCACGAGTAGAAAAATGAGCAAGCCCACGGGCTGCTCATCGGGGGCATCAAAGCCAATCGGGTGTGCCAGCTGAAACACCGCCGCCATTGGCGATTTGAGTCCCTTGATGCGGCCATGCGGAATAGCCACACCGTGGCCTAGGCCAGTGGAACCCAAACGCTCGCGGGCAAACAGGCTGTCGGTGATGAGCGCACGCGAGAGGCCGTGCAGGCTTTCAAACAACAACCCAGCTTCTTCAAAGGCGCGCTTTTTGCTGGTGGCGTCAACGCCCACAAGGACTTGCGCGGCAGGCAGGATGGAGGAAAGTCGGTTCATGGTTTGGCGCAGATTATGCACCCGGTTATACAAACTTTAACCACTACCCCCCGACAAACACATTCTTGCGCACCAGCATCAGGCTCCAGGACGAGAGCGCGGGTCAGAATGGTGGTTTTGCAAGCGGTTTTTGTGCCGTACCACTTGGCGGTCGAGCTTGTCTACCAAATCATCCACGGCAGCGTACAGGTCTTGGTGTGAAGACTCGGCAAACAAATCGCCGCCCTTGACGTGGATGTTGCACTCGGCGCGCTGGCGCTTCTCTTTTTCCTTTTGCTTTTCTACCGACAAGAGCACCTTAAATCCCACCACCTGATCGAAATGGCGCGTGATGCGCTCGAGCTTGGACTGCACATAAGCACGCAAAGAGGGCGTTACATCCAGATGGTGACCGCTGATCGTCAAATTCATACTGTCTCCTGCCGTTCGTCATAGAAAAGGTGGCTCAGGCACTGCACTAGCCACCGCCGCAACCGAGAAAATTTACCTGTCAACGCACACAGACTATGCCTCCGTGCCGCCAGAAAAGCAACGCATCTGCTGCACAACAACGGGGAGTGAAAACCCCTTGTCGCCATCGACACAAAAACCCGCACAATGTTAGGTTTTGTTACAAAAAACCATGCCAGTGCCAGCGGCCTAAAATCGCGCTTGCAGCTGGCCACGTTGTGCCGGGCTGCCTTGCGCCCTCCGAGGCCCCCCCTGTTTTTTACTCCCCCGACACCATGACCCAGTCCAGCCCCTCTGCCCTGCACACCTCCGCATTGACCTCGCTGCCCTTGCTGGCACGCGGCAAGGTGCGCGACAACTACGCCGTGGGCGACGACCGCATCCTGATGGTGGCCTCCGACCGTCTTTCGGCCTTTGACGTCATCATGGGCGAGCCAATTCCCGGAAAAGGCGAGCTGCTGACACAGATGGCGCTGTTTTGGTTTGACCAGTTGGGCCACGTCTGCCCGAACCATCTGACCGGCCAAGCGCCTGAGTCTGTGGTCACGCCCGAAGAAGTGCCGCAAGTGCAAGGCCGCTCCATGCTGGTGCAGCGCCTGCAACCCGTGCTGATTGAGGCCGTAGTGCGTGGCTACTTGGCGGGCAGCGGCTGGAAGGAATATCAAGAATCGCAATCGGTGTGCGGCGTGCCACTGCCAGCGGGCTTGAGCAATGCCGCCAAGTTGCCTGCCCCGATCTACACCCCAGCGGCCAAGGCCGAGATGGGCGACCATGACGAGAACATCACCTACGAGCGCACAGTAGAGATGGTGGGCGAAAAGCTGGCCGCGCAAATCCGCGACACCGCCATCCGCCTGTACCAAGAGGCTGCCGAGATTGCCCTGACCAAGGGCATGATTATTGCCGACACCAAGTTTGAATTTGGCCTGACCCCCGATGGCACCTTGGTGCTGATGGACGAGGTACTGACCCCCGACAGCTCGCGCTATTGGCCGGTAGAGGGCTACGAGGCCGCTTTGGCCGCAGGCCAAAACCCACCGAGCTACGACAAGCAATTTGTGCGCGACTGGCTAGAGCAAGCCCAAGTGGATGGCACGCCTTGGAACAAAACAGCGCCAGCCCCACGCCTGCCGCAAGAGGTGATTGAGAAAACAGCGGCCAAGTACCGCGAGGCGCTAGAGCGCCTGCGCGCCTAAAGCAGGCCACCCGGCATGGCCGGGTGCTGCGCTTAGTTCAGGGCCATGCTGAGTTTGCGCCGGTAGGCCGACACCAAGGCGGCCTGTGGGTCTTCAGGCTGGGCAGTTTTGCCCGCCAACGCAATACCGGGGGCTGCTTTGCCCGAAGCGTCCGTGCTGGGTTTGGGGCGCGGCGGTGTCATCAGCTCTAGCAAGGCGACATAGGTTTTGCGTGGTGCTGCGTCGTCCCATGTTTTATCGCGCTGGATGATTTCGAGCAACTCCTCCATCGCCAACGGCCACTCACCTTGGGCAATCAGCAGGCGGCTTTTGGCAAAGCGGGTAGCAAAATCGCGCCGGTTGTCGGCCAGCAGTTCATCAAACTGTGCCAGCGGCCAGCGGCCACGCGGGTCATTGGCGACAAACTCTAGTGCATTGAGCCACTGGTTCAGGGCTTCAAAACGCAGTTCTACCGGAATCTGGGCCATCGCCGGGGCCAAGGCAGCAGCAGCCTCATTGAGTTGGCCAGAGCCAACCAGCCCCTTGACGTAATCAAAGCGCAGATCGTTGTTGCCGGGGTCGGCCGCCAAGGCATCGGCCAAACGGTGTTGGGCTGCTTGTGCATCTTCTGGGTGCTGCGGCTGTGAGGCGTCCTGTGGGGCATCGCTTTCGGCGGGGTTCTGCACCGCTGGAGAGCCAGACAGGTGGCGATCTAAAAACTCACGCACCTCAGCAGCAGGCAAGGCACCGACAAAACCATCGACCGGCTGACCTTGGTGGAACAGCACACAAAACGGAATGCTGCGCACGCCAAACATTTTCGATAGCTGCCCGGCAATTTGCGGCACTTTGTCGGCATCGAGCTTGGCGAGGATAAAGCGCCCGGCATAGTCGATCTCTAGCTGCTCCAGCACGGGCCCCAGCTGCTTACACGGGCCGCACCAAGGTGCCCAGATGTCCAGCAGCACTGGGGCTTGCATGGAGGGAAGGAGAACTTCGGCTTCAAAATTTTCTAGGGTAATGTCGATCATGGTGCTGTGGTTCCCACAAGGGAGTGGCAAAAAGTAAAATCGCGGGTTCACATTCTGCGGCAGCCGCCATCATGGTGCACCGCCTCCACACACTATGACCTCTATTCAGATCGGCGTTGTTATGGGCTCCAGCAGCGACTGGGACACCATGCAGCACGCAGTCGAGATTCTCCAGCAGTTTGGCATCGCCCACGAGGCACGTGTGGTTTCGGCCCATCGTATGCCCGACGATATGTTTGCCTATGCCGAGGCCGCCACCAGCCGGGGCCTCAAAGCCATCATTGCCGGTGCCGGGGGTGCCGCCCACCTGCCGGGCATGATTGCCGCCAAAACCACGGTGCCGGTGCTGGGCGTGCCGGTGGCCAGCAAGCATCTGCAAGGGGTCGATTCTTTGCACAGCATTGTGCAAATGCCCAAGGGGATTCCGGTAGCCACCTTTGCCATTGGCGTGGCTGGTGCTGCCAATGCGGCGCTGTTTGCGGTGGCGCTGCTGGCCAATGAAAACCCAGAGTTGCGCGCCAAGCTGGAGGCTTTTCGCGCCGCCCAAACCGAAGTAGCCCGCAACATGGCCTTGCCGCCCGTAGCATCATGAAGCAGCTTGCAGCCCCTCTTTTGCCCGGCGCGACGCTGGGGGTTCTGGGTGGTGGTCAGCTGGGGCGTATGTTTGTGCATTCAGCTCAAGCGATGGGCTACTTTACGGCAGTGCTCGATGAAGACCCGACCAGCCCGGCTGGCTTGGTGAGCCACCAACATATCCAAACCGGCTACCAAGACCCCGAAGGCTTGGCACGGCTGGCCGAAGTCAGTGACGCCATTACCACCGAGTTTGAAAACGTGCCCGCTGTCTCATTGGCGGCGCTGGCGGGGCAATGTTTTGTCGCCCCTGCCGCCCGTGCGGTGGCGGTAGCGCAAGACCGCGCCCAAGAGAAGTCCCATTTTGTGGGCTGTGGTGTGCCTTGCGCGCCCTATGCCGTGATCGAAACTGCCGAGCAACTCGCTGGCGTCGATGCGGGCTTGCTGCCCGGCATCCTCAAAACCGCCCGCTTGGGTTATGACGGCAAGGGCCAGCAGCGCGTGCAAACCGCCGCTGAACTAGCCACGGCTTGGCAAGCCTTAGAGCAAGTGCCTTGCGTACTCGAAAAAATGCTGCCGCTGGCGCTGGAATGCTCAGTGATTGTGGCGCGTGGGGCTGATGGCACGGTGGTCAATCTGCCGGTCCAGCGCAACCTGCACCGCAATGGCATTTTGGCCGTGACCGAAGTCTATGAAGGCAATGTGCCTGCGGCCTTGGCAGCACAAGCCGTGGCAGCAGCGCAATCGGTAGCCCAAGGGCTGGACTATGTGGGCGTGCTGTGCGTAGAGTTTTTTGTGCTCGATGATGGCTGCTTGGTGGTCAACGAGATCGCGCCCCGCCCACACAACAGCGGCCACTACAGCCAGAATGCTTGCGATGTCTCGCAATTTGAGTTGCAAGTGCGCACTTTGGCGGGCTTGCCACTGGTGCAGCCACGCCAGCACAGCGCAGCCGTGATGCTCAATTTGCTGGGTGATTTGTGGTTTGCGCACGGCGATGCCGCACAAACCCCACCGTGGGATGCCGTGTTGGCCTTGCCCGGCACCCATCTGCACCTGTATGGCAAAACCGTAGCCAAGCATGGACGCAAAATGGGCCACCTCAACATCACGGCCCCCACCGCTGATGCCGCCCGTGCCACAGCACTGCAAGCCGCAGCGCTGTTGGGCATTGCAGCGTTCTGAGCGCCAGCACCATGATTTTGGACGGCACACTGCCCGACTCCATCGCCACTGCTGCACAGGCCCTGCGCAGCGGCGCGCTGCTGGGCCTGCCCACCGAGACCGTTTATGGCTTGGCTGCCGATGCCAGCAACGATGCCGCCGTGGCGCAGATTTTTGCCGCCAAGGGCCGCCCAGCAGACCACCCACTGATTGTCCATGTGGCCGATGCGGCGGGCATTGCCCATTTTGCCCAGGAGGTGCCCGCCTTTGCGCAAGCGCTGGTCGATGCCTTTTGGCCCGGCCCCCTGACGCTGATTTTGCCGCGCCTGCCGGGGGTGGCTAGTGCCGCTACGGGCGGCCAAGATAGTGTCGGCCTGCGTTGCCCAGCGCACCCAGTCGCCCAAGCCGTGTTGCGCGCTGCCGCAACTTTGGGTGTTTGGGGCGTAGCGGCACCCAGTGCCAACCGCTTTGGCCGCGTCAGCCCGACCACGGCGCAGCATGTGCAAGAGGAGCTGGGCACAGAGCTGCTGGTTTTGGATGGTGGCCCCTGTGCCGTGGGCATCGAGTCCACCATCATCGACTGCACCCGTGGCGTGCCGGTGTTGCTGCGCCCCGGTGCCATCAGCCGTGCGCAAATTGCCGCCGCCTGTGGTGTGCCACCGCTGTCCAAAGAAGATTTGCCCGAACACACGCCACGGGCCTCAGGCACGCTGGCCAGCCATTACGCCCCCCACGCCAAGGTGCGCCTGATGGATGCCCAAGCCTTGCAAGCGGGATTAGAGGTGCTGGGTGCCGATGCTGCGCACCTTGCGGTGTATGCGCGCGCACCTATGCGCAGTGCCTCCAGCGCCGTGCTGCTGCGCCACATGCCCCACGATGCGCAAACGGCAGCGCAAGAACTGTTTGCCACCTTGCGCAGCTTAGACGATGCCGGTGCCCGCCTGATCTGGATTGAGACCCCCCCCGACACCCCAGACTGGGAAGGCGTGCGCGACCGCCTGCAACGCGCTGCCGCCTAAACCCGCTATCGCTACACTGACCGCCTATCTACACTCAAGAGAACACACCATGACAGCACACTGGATGCGCCGCACCACCTTGGCCGTCGCCTGCGCGGCCGCCGCACTGTTGAGCGCCTGCGGCTCCAGCAGCATCGAGTCGGCACTGACCCCTGAGCGGCTGGTCGCTTTTGGCGATGGCTACAGCGCTACGGGCGAGCGCCGTTACACCGTGAACAACGGCAGCATCAACAACTGGACGCTGCAACTGCTGGACTATTACCAACGCGCTGGCCACGCTCCCAGTGGGCTGGTCAATCTGGCCGAAGGCAACGCCCGCCTCGGCGCGCACCCAGACGCCGCTGGGCAAGCCAGCACGCGCACGGTGGCCGAGCAAATCGACCAGTTTCTGGCCAAGCAAACGCTGGGCACCAACGATATCGTACTCATCAACGCGGGCATCAGCGACTTGATCGTCGATATGGCCGCCGTGCAGGCAGGCACGTTGAGCCGTGACCAATTTACCGCCCAAGCACGCCAGCACGGCCAAGCCTTGGCCGCACAGGTGCGCCGGGTGGTGGCAGCAGGAGGCAACCATGTGGCCGTGTCTGGCACCTACGACTTGGGGCGCACCCCTTGGGCCGCAGCGATTGGCCAGCAAGACCTACTGAGCCAAGCCAGCAGCCAATTCAATCAGGGCCTACTGGTGGCAGTGAACGATTTGAGCGCGCATGTGTTGTATTTGGATGTGGCCTACTACGTCAACCTCTACACCTCGACGCCGGCCTCGTTCTCATTTAACAACGCCACCACGCCCGTGTGTACCTCGGTGGATACAGGCAACGGCATTGGTATTGGTACTGGGCAGATCAACTCTAGCCTGTGCAACACCACCACCTTGGTGTCGGGGGCCGATGCAGACCGCTACGTATTTGCCGATGCGGTGTACCTAACCCCCTCGGCACAGCGCCAACTGGGCCTGTACGCCTACGACAAGCTGCGCGCACGCTGGTAAGCAGCCTGCCCCTTTAGCCCATTACAGCCAACCAGCCACCTCCAAACGCTCAATGATGTAATCGGACATCAAACGGTAGCCGCGCGGCGAGAGGTGTACATCGTCGGCATACAGGTAGCCGTCGGTGTTGGCCGCCACGGTGCTGTAGGCTGTACAAACCAAGGCAGTGCCATTGAGCGGATTGAGCGCTGGATTGGTGCTGCAAGCTGGGGCGGTGGTGTTGGTCAACCCAAAACGGACAGGATCAGCCACCTGCGCCCGGCTCTGGGCAAAAAGATCGGCTTGCACGACTGGGGTGCCGGTCAGGCCTGCCTGCAACTGGGCATTAAAAGCCATCGCCATCGTCGTGATGAGTTGGCGGGTGGCAGCGTCGTAAGACAAGGCCAGCGGCGTTGTGGCTACATCGGGCACATTGGCTACCAACACATATTGCGCGCCCTTGGCCAGCACCTGCTCGCGCACCAGCGTTGCCAAGGCTGCACCTGCTTGGGTCATGCCCTGCACCGCCGCCGCAGTGGCAGCACTGACGGCGCTGGCCCCGCCAGTGGCTACCGCCGTCTGGGCAGACTGATCCCACCCTGCCGCCAAAGCAGCACCCACAGCCGTCGTCCCACCTTGGGAGGCTGCGGCCACTGCCTTCAGGTGCATGAACAGATCGTTGGCCCCCGCCATCACCGTGACCAGTTCAGTGCCTGCAAAGCTACCGCCGGTGCGCGACAGGTGGTTAGCTATCTGGGTTTGCACCGGCACCGCCGTTACGCCCAACGTGCTGGCGTAAAACGGTGCCCCTTGCAAAGCCACACTGTGCGGCCCCAAGGGGCTGCTCACGCGGGCGCTGCCTTGAGCGTAGTTGTAGCAGCCCGGCACGCTGGTCACAGCGGCTCCCACCAAACCGGGGATATTGGGCAACAGCCCCGTCTGGGCAGCACAGGGGGCGGCCACGGACAAGCGCTGGGCGAGATGCTCCGTCCAGTTCAGCCCCGTAGCCCCATTGATGGTGTATTTGCCACCGCCCAACGCTGCCACCGTGCCAACACGGTACGAACCGACATCACTGAGGCTGTCACCAAAGTTGACCACGCCGCTCCAACGCATGGTGTTGTCGTCACTACCGCCGCAGGCGGCCAATACCGCAGCAGTGAGCACCGGAACAGCCCAGCGGGCCAAAGAAGACTGTCGTTTCATGAAAAAGACTCCTGAATAGATGGGGTACCCGTACGGTACCCCATTGAGCAAAATGGTGATGCAGCGGCCTGCTCAAGGGCTACCAGATTCTGGACGCTGGCCCTGAGCGGCCCACTCCACCAGTGCATCGAGCACCGGGCGCGCTGCTGCCGCTTGGGCATGATTGACCACCGCCACCAGCACATAGCGGCGGCCATCGGTGGCATGGACGTAACCTGCCACTGCCATCACATCACGCAGACTGCCGGTTTTCAGATGGGCGCGGGCGCTAGCACGGCTGCGGCGCAGCGTGCCATCTACTCCAGTCACGGGCAAGGAGGCCAGCAGTTCGGGCATCACCGGCGAGGCCCAAGCCGCCTGCAACATCCGCGCCAAGGCTTGGGCGGTGATGCGGGTCTGGCGGCTCAAACCGGCACCGTTGTCCATCGCCGGGAGGTCGGCCTCATCCCAGCGGGTACGCCACCACTGACGCACCGCTGCGCGGGCGTTCTCCGGTGTCCCCACCCCATGCTGCTGCCAGCCCAAGGTCAGCCACAACTGCTGTGCCATCACGTTGTTGCTGTATTTGTTGATGTCACGCACCACCTCGGCCAAGGAGGGAGAGGTGGCTACCCAAGCAGG
>JAIESZ010000101.1 GCA_019745615.1 Burkholderiaceae bacterium | reverse complement strand
CCGGTCACGGTTTGCAACCGGGGCTTGACGATGCGGTTGAGCAGGTCATTGATCTCTAGCGGCGTGCGCGTATCGCTGCTAAACGCCAACCACATCACCGGAAAGGCATCGGCCTCGACCTTGGCAATGACTGGCTCATCCACATCGGCAGGCAAGCGGCTGCGCACCCGTGCCGTGCGGTCGCGCACTTCGGCGGCGGCGTTGTCGGCATCTTTTTCGAGACGGAAACGCACCGAAATTTGGCTGCGCTCGGCCCGGCTAATCGAGGTAATGATATCGACTGCATCAATGCCCGCAATCGAGTCTTCCAGCGGTTTGGTGACTTGCGATTCAATCACCTCTGCCGAAGCGCCAGCGTAGGAGACACTGACCGTAACCACAGGCTCGTCAATTTTGGGGTATTCGCGCACCGACAAGCGGGTAAAGCTGACCGCACCAATCAACAAGACCAACAGTGACAACACCGTAGCCAATACTGGGCGGCGGATGGAAATTTCAGCAAGCTGCATGGCTAGCGGCCTTTAGCTCGGCTTGCCCGCAGCGGCAGGCACAAATACCAGTACCTTAGCACCATCTTTTTGCAAGCGCTGCTGCCCCGCTGTCACCACCCTGTCGTCAGGCTCTAGGCCCTGCGTGACTTCCACCCAGCCATCGCGGCGCAGACCCAATTGCACCGGGGTACGGCGCACCTGCCCGCTTTTGCCATCAGCGGCGGGTGCAAACTTCCACACCGTGGTGGCATTGCCTTGCGGCACGATGGCTTCTTCGGGCACCATGCGGCTGCCGGTGCGCTGCCCCAGCTCTAACGTGATACGGGCAAACATGCCGGGGCGCAGTGGGCCATTGCGGTTGTCTAAGCTGGCCCGCACCGACAAGGAACGGCCATTGGCGTCAATTTGCGGGTCTAGCGCTTGCACAATGGCGCTGTATTCATTGCCCGGCAAGGCGTCCAAACTAATGCGTACCGTCTGCCCCAATTTGACGTGGCTTTGGTAACGCTCAGGCAGCCGGAAATCGACCAGCAGGCCATCGATGTCTTCGATGTTGACGATGTCAGTACCATCTTTGAGGTAATCACCCACATGCACATTGCCAATACCGGCAATGCCATCAAACGGTGCCACCATGCGCAGCCGAGCTGCCGTGGCTTGGGCCAGGGCCAGTTTGGCTTGGGCGACTTCTAAATTGGCCGCGCTTTCGTCCAAGGAGCGCTGGCTGATAAAGCCTTGGGCCACCAGTTCACTGTTGCGTTGGTGGTTGGCACGGGCAATCGAGAGTTCTGCCTGCGCCTGCTGCACCTGCGCTCTGGGCAACTGATCGTCCAATTGGGCCAGCCACTGCCCTTGGCGCACTCTGGCCCCATCCCGAAAATTGAGTGCCGCAATGCGCCCACTCACTTCAGGGCGCAGCACGACACTGCGCCGCGAGCGCAAACTGCCCACTGCCTGCACCTCATCGCGCAGCGTAACGCTGCGCACCGCCACCACCTCCACACTTACCGGCTTGGCGGCTGCTGGTGCCCGACCGCTCTCTGCCACCCGTAGAGCCGCCTCTTTGGCAGGGGATGCCGGTTGCTGCCACCACCAAGCGGCCAAACCTGAGCCAGCCATACCAATGGCGGCAACAACAATGTAGAGGGCTCTGGTGGTCATGAAAAGGGCTGGAACAGGTCGTGCTAGGGAGGGCACTGTAGCAGTGCCTCTTGACCAACACAGCACCTGATCTTGGCAAGGTAGCAAAAGACAGGAGTTTTTACGCTAGCTTTACCTACACAGAACCTAAGCCTTACATCCTAGGGCCTGCTCCACGCCCCGGTTGGCCAGCGCATCTGCGCGCTCATTGCCCGGATCGCCCGAATGCCCCTTGACCCAGTGCCAAGCAATGCGGTGGCCGCCGCCATGCACCAAGGCATCGAGGCGCTGCCAGAGTTCGACATTTTTGACGGGCTGGTTGCTGGCAGTTTTCCAACCCTTGGCCTTCCAGCCATGAATCCACTCGGTAATGCCCTTGCGCACATACTGGCTGTCTAGGTACAGCGCCACAGCACAGGGCCGTTTGAGGGCCGATAGTGCCTCAATCACCGCCAGCAGTTCCATGCGGTTGTTGGTGGTGCCCATCTCGCCACCACACAACTCTTTTTCTGCCGCACCAGAGCGCAACAAGGCCCCCCAGCCACCGGGGCCGGGGTTGCCTTTGCAAGCACCATCGGTATATATGACCACCTCGTTCACACTTTTTTCCTTATCCATGTGGTTAATCGCGGTTGCGGTTCAGGGCAGATACACCATGTACCACCCGTGACTGGCGCTGACGCCAAGCTGGTTCTAACAGGCGCATACCATGCACTCGCTTGATCGCCACCAGAAAATATCCCGCTCCGAGTATCGGCCAAGCATGGGGGCCGAGACGGTCCAACCACGCAAAGCGGCGCAACCAACTGGCTGTGCGCAAGGCCGGACGATAACAACCAAATTGGGTCGCACCAACCTCAAAACTGAGCAGCCGCAACCAATCGCGCAAGCGCCAAGGGGTGATGAACTGGCAATCATCGGGCAAATACCACGGCCCGCCCCAGCGCTGCATCCAGCGCAAGCGCCTTTGGTGCAAACCCCACAAACTGACTGGGTTCATGCCACTGATGAGCACCCGCCCCTCCGGCACCAACACCCGTGCCACTTCGCGCAGGGTGGCATGGGGATCTAAACTCAGCTCTAGAGAGTGCGGCAACAGGACCAAATCCAAGCTATGGTCAGCAAAAGGCAAGGCGACCGTGTGCAGTAACAAGTCGGGGGCAGGCCCAGCATTCGGGCCTGCCACAAAGGTGGGGCCAGCCGCCCGCCAGCGGTGCGGGATACGACTGGCACCCAATCCATTGAGCAAGGGCATACCCACTTGTAAGGCATGGTAGCCAAAAATATCAGCCACGGCTTGGTCAAAGCAGTACTGTTCCCATTGCAACAAGTAGTGTCCGGGGGGAGAATCGAACCAATGGTGCAAATCTATAATTTGGGTGCTCATGAATCTGCTGCCACTGCCCGCCTTCTCTGATAACTATATCTGGTTACTGCACGATGCAGGCCAGGCCTTGGTGATTGACCCCGGTGATGCCGCGCCTGTGCTAAAAGCACTGGGCGAGTTGGGGCTGCAATTGCAGGCCATTCTAGTCACGCACCACCATGCCGATCATGTTGGTGGGATAGAGGCCCTGCGCGCCGCCACGGGGGCTGTAGTGTATGGCCCGGCCCAAGAAACTATGCCCGCAGGCACATTGCTGGTGCAGGGTGGTGCGCAGGTGCAAGCACTGGGCTTGTCGTTTGCGGTGCTGGATGTGCCCGGCCACACTGCCGGCCATGTGGCCTATTACGCTACCGTGCCCGCACAAGCACCACTGCTTTTTTGTGGTGATACGCTGTTTTCTGGCGGTTGTGGCCGCCTGTTTGAAGGTACGCCCGCGCAAATGCTCGCCTCTTTAGACGCCTTGGCCGCCTTGCCTCCCGACACCCGTGTGTGCTGCGCACACGAGTACACCCTGTCAAATTTGAAATTTGCCCGTGCCGTAGAGCCGGGCAATGCCGCGCTGGCCCAATACCAACAGCAGTGCGAAGCCCAGCGCGCACAGCAACAGCCCACCCTGCCCTCGCACATCGGGCTAGAGTGCCAAATTAACCCCTTCTTGCGCGCCCGTGTGCCCGCCGTGGCGGCAGCAGCGCAAGCCCAAGCCCCTTCGTCTTGTCTTAATCCCGATGATGCGGTGTCCGTGTTGGCCACACTGCGGGAATGGAAAAATAACTTCTAATGCAACTTCTGTCCTTGACTTGCTTGGCTGGTGCCCTGCTGCTTTCGGGCTGTGCCACCACCTTGGGCACTGGCAACAGCCCATCCTACAGCACAGACAACGCTTGGGAAACCACCCCTTATTCGGCATTGGTGCCAGACAAAACCTTGGAACCCATCACCCCCAGTAAAGCGGGCAATGGCAAGGTAACATCGCTGTTTACCCCCGCCGATCTCTGGGATCGCATCCGCCGTGGTTTTGCCATGCCCAATCTGCAACATGACTTGGTGCAAGACCGCGAGCAGTGGTACGCCCAGCGCCCAGACTACATGCTGCGCATGACTGAGCGCTCCAGCAAATACCTGTTCCACATCGTCGAAGAGCTAGAGCGCCGGGGTATGCCCACCGAGTTAGCCTTACTGCCTTACATTGAGAGCGCCTTTAACCCGCAAGCGGTCTCTAGTGCCAAAGCCGCCGGTATGTGGCAATTTATGCCCGCCACTGGCACCTATTTTGACCTCAAGCAAAACGTCTTTCGCGATGACCGGCGCGATGTGCTGGCCTCGACCCGCGCCGCGCTGGACTATCTGCAAAAGCTGCACGGTATGTTTGGCGACTGGCATTTGGCGCTGGCGGCCTACAACTGGGGCGAAGGCAGCGTAGGCCGGGCTATTGCCAAAAACCAAAAAGCAGGCCTAGGCATTCGCTACACTGACCTAAACATGCCCGCCGAAACGCGGATGTATGTGCCCAAGTTGCAGGCGGTCAAGAACATTGTTGCCAACCCCGATGCCTTCCGCACCGAACTGCCACTGATTGAAAACCACCCCTACTTTCAGACGGTAGATATCACCCACGATATTGACGTGGCCTTGGTGGCACGTTTGTCCGGGGTGCGCGAGGCCGATTTTCGCGCCCTCAACCCATCGTTTAACAAGCCGGTGATTTTGGCCGCAGGCACGCCGCAAATTTTGCTGCCTTGGGACAACGCCAAAGTGTTTGAGCGCAACCTGCAAGCACACAACCAAGGCCAATACGCCAGTTGGACGGTCTGGACGGTGCCCAATACCATGAACGTGGCCGAGGCAGCGCAACGCGCTGGCATGTCCGAAACCGACTTGCGCGCCCTCAACAACATCCCGCCCCGCATGCTCATCAAGGCAGGCTCGGCCCTGATGGTGCCGCGCTCGACCACCATGCGCGAAGATGTAACCGAGCATGTGGCCGACAACGGCCACATGGCCCTGACCCCTGAAATCGTGACCCGACGCACCGTAGTGCGTGCCAAAAAACGCGATACCGTGATTACGCTGGCCCAGCGCTACCGTGTCAGCCCAGCCAGCGTGGCCGACTGGAACGACATCAAGCCCAAGGCCGCCTTCAAGCCGGGGCAAGAGGTGGTACTGTTCTTGCCAGTGCAAATCAAAACCCATATGGCGAGCCGTGACACAGCCAAGAAAGCTGCGCCAACCACCCGCATCGCTACCAAAACTGACAGCAAAAAAGCACTGGCCTCCAAGCCACGGAGCGTAACGACCGCCCAAGCCAAAAAGAAAGAACCCGTGCGCAAAGTAGCGCAGGCTGATTCTCCAGCCAAAGTGCGCCGCCACTAATCCCCGTTGCGCCACATGACCGTGCGCACAGCGATGGGAAAAATACAGATGAGCGCCACTGGGCATGGGTGTTGTTGCTGCACCCGCCTGCGCTTGTGCCCCTCAAGGAATATACATGCGACAGTTCAAATCCAGTCTGCGCTCCCTCTTTATTTGGTTGACCGCGTTGTCGCTGCTGTTGGTGTTGATCACCTTCGCAGCCTTGGCCGGCTTGTCGTCGGCAGCCAACCGGGTCATTGAGGCCGAGACCAACCGCCACCAATCGTACCTGCTGGCCGACATGCTGCGCCAAAGCTCGGATGACCTGACGCGGCTGGCCAGAACTTACGTTGTCACTGGCGACGCCCAATTTGAAAAACAATATTGGGAGGTATTGGCTATCCGCAAGGGCGACAAACCCATGCCAGAGGCTTACCACCGTATTTATTGGGATTTTGTCGCTGCCGGACAAGCCCAACCACGCCCAAACGGCCCCAAAGTAGCCCTGCACCAGTTGATGAAAGAGGCCGGCTTTACCGAGTCCGAATTTGCCAAACTCGACGAGGCGGTAGAAAAATCCGACATCTTGGTACGCCAAGAAACCATCGCCATGAACGCCGTCAAGGGTAATTTCGAGGATGGTAACGGGGGCTTTACCAAGCATGGCCGCCCTGATTTCGAGCTGGCACGGCGGCTGGTGCATGACGCCAGCTACCACGCCGAAAAATCCAAAATCATGCAGCCCATCGACGAATTTTTTGTGTTGATGGAGCAACGCACGGCCAAGGCCGTGCAGGTGGCAACACAAGACCGCGAATTGGCACGCAAAGAAGTCTGGGCCACCATCGTCCTCAACTTTCTGGGGGTAGCACTGGGCTTGCAGCTGGCCTACCGACACCTGCTCAAGGTGCTAGGCGGCGAGCCAGCCACCGCCACACGGGCAGTACAACGTGTGGCCGACGGCGATCTGCGCGAACTAGAACTAGAAAAATCCGTGCAGCCCCACAGCCTGATGGGCCACCTCAAAACCATGCAGCACAAACTTGGCTTGGCACTGGGTAATGTGAAAACCACCGCCGAAGCCGTACACAGCAGCACACGAGACATCAAGACATCCATCATGCAGCAGGCGGCATCGTCGTCGCAGATGTCGGCCTCGGTGAGTGAAATCACTGCCACGATGGAAGAGATGTCGGCCACTTCGTCGCAAATTGCCGAACATGCCAAATCGGTGGTCGATCTGGCAGAACAGGGCTGGGAAAACAGCCGCGACTGCCTCCATGCCATTGAAGAAGTGCAATCGCGCATGGCGGGCATTCGCGCACAAAGCGAACACGGCACCCAAGAAATTATTGCACTGGGCGTCAAATCCAAGCAAATTGGCAAAGTGATGGAAATCATCAGCGACATTGCGGGCCAAACCCGCCTGATTGCATTCAATGCGGCGCTAGAAGCCTCTAGCGCCGGGGATGCCGGTCGGCGTTTTTCCGTGGTTGCCAGCGAAATTCGCCGTCTGGCCGACAGCGTCACAGCATCCACACAACAAATTGCCGATGAAATCAACGCCATCCAAGACTCGATTGAGCGTCTGGTTCTGACCTCAGAGAAAGGCGTGGCCAGTATCGAAGAAGGTATGCAGGCCACGGGCGCAGCAACGCAGCGCCTAGAAGGCATGGTTACTGCCACCAGCCGCACCAATGAGGCCGCACTGCAAATTTCTCTGTCTACCCAACAGCAAAAAACAGCCAATAGCCAGATTCTCACGGCACTGCGTGAAATCATGCAGGCCAGCGGCAATACATCAGACTCCATCCAGAGCATTTCTAACGTCAGCAAGCACCTGTCCGAACTGGCCGCCTCTCTGAACGCCGCAGCAGGCAGTTTCCAACATGACGAACACGCCTTGGTAGACCCGCAGGTTCACTGAGGGACGCCATAGGAACAAGGAACTATGCCTGCCAAAATACGTGTCGTCATTGCCGATGACAGCAAACTGACGCGCGAGGTGCTGCGCACCTTGCTGCAAGAGGACAACGGCATTGAAGTGGTGGGTGAAGCTGCCAATGGCCGCGAAGCCATCGACTTAGTGCAGCGCCTCAAACCTGACGTCCTCACACTCGACATCATCATGCCGGTCATGACCGGCACGCAGGCCATACGGGAAATCATGGCGGCGTCCCCCCTGCCGATTCTGGTGATTAGCAGTGTAGCCAACGCCAAAAATGCCTTTGACTGCCTCCAAGGTGGCGCCTTGGACGTGGTCATGAAACCCCAGTTCAATGCCACTTCAGGGGCCGACTTGGCACGCCGGATACGGGTGCTAGCTAAAACCAAGGTGATGCGAAACGGGCCGATGCGCTGCACGCCAGAATCTAGCCCGGCCCCAAGCCCGCTGGGGCCTACAGGCCAGCGGACGCAGTTCAGCCGGGTCTTTGCCATTGCCTCCTCTACCGGTGGACCGCAGGCATTGGCTGTCATCTTGCCCACCTTGCCCAGCAGCTTTCCTTGCCCCGTGGTGGTGGCACAGCATGTGGCGTTTGGGTTTGCCCAAGGCATGGTGGACTGGTTGGACAGCCTGTGCCCGATGCCGGTGCATCTGGTCACCGAGGTTGTGCGCCTGCAAGCTGGGCATATCTATATTGCACCGCCAGAACGCAATCTCAGAATCAACCGCCGCCTTCAATTAGTGCTAGACGAACAAAAATCCAGCGACATCTTTCATCCCAGCTGCGACCATCTACTCAAATCGGTGGCCGATATCTGCGGCTTGCAAGCGGTGGGCATCATTTTGTCGGGCATGAGTTCCGATGGCGTGCAAGGCATGGCCAGAATTCGCCAAGGCGGGGGCGTCACCTTGGCACAAGATGAGGCCAGCTCGGTGATTTTTGGTATGAACCGTGTCGCCATCGAGTCAGGTGCCGTGCAACAGATCTTGCCCATTGTGGCGATTGGCGAGCACATGCAGAAGCTAGCGAGTGGCGGGGCATGAACGCGCCGGTCGATCTGGCACCGTTCAAGGTGCTGATTCATGAGCGCTGCGGGCTGGGCTTTGCCAGCGATGGCGATGATGCCAAACTGCGCCAAGCCATCATGGCCAGAGCACAATGTCTGCACTTGCACGCCGATGCCTATTTTCTGCGCCTTGGTGCCAGCAATGGCGAGTTTCAAGAACTGGTCAATCTGCTGACCATCAACGAAACCTATTTTTTCCGCGAACCAGAGCAGTTGCGTTTTGTGATTGATAGGGTGTTGCCGCGCTTTGTAGCCCGGCCCGGTCAGCCCTCACCTATTCGCATTTTGAGTGCTGGTTGTTCGTCTGGCGAAGAGCCTTATTCGTTGGCGATTGCCCTGCAAGAAAAATACGGCACTGCCGCTGCCGAGATGTTCTCCATCCATGCGGGCGATATTGACAGTGCCATGCTAGACAAGGCGCGTCGGGCGATTTTTTCTGAATTCTCTTTTCGGGGCGTGGCTCCCGACATTCGGCAGCGCTATTTTGAGAAATCTGCATCCGGCTATGCACTGGCCGCCAGTATGCGCCAGCGGGTGCAGTTTCGGCTACTCAATCTGCTACAGCCCGAAAGACCGCTGTCACTGACGAATTTTGACGTCATTTTGTTTCGCAACGTCTCGATTTATTTTGACGCTGCCACGCGCAAGCGCATCCAGCAACATCTGTCTGAGGTGTTAAGGCCCGATGGCCTGCTCTTTACCGGTACCGCCGAAACGCTGGCCAACGATCTCAACGTCTTTGAGTTGATCGAAGAAGACGGGATGTTCTATTTTGCCAAGGGCAAGCCACCGCTGCCCAGTACGCTGTCGCGCCGGGCTGCACTGCACAGGCCGCCACCGCCACCACCAACGCCCACACCACCTCCCCCTCTGCGGCGCGCCCCGGTGGCGGCTGCGCCTGCGGTGTCGGCGCAGCAACGCCCCACATCTATCGCTACTAGCCAAGTAAACACAGCACCAATACGGGCAACAGCCATTGACAGCGATGCCCTGCGCCGCTTGGTGGCCGGTCACCATTACGAGCCCGCTTTGCAGCAACTGGACGCCGCCCTCGCCATCACCCCCCACAACCCGGCCTTGCTCTTACTCAAAGCTACGGTGCTGCTAGAGCGGGGCCAGTTCTCAGGGGCCGAGGCGCTGGCCCACAGCGTCTTAAGCCAAGACCACTGGTCGATTGATGCCAATTTTCTGCTCGGCCAAGCAGCGCGCAGCCAGCAACGGGTGGATGAGGCCATCCGCTGCTTCAAACAGGCCGCCTATGCACACCATGCCTGCTGGCCAGCGCACTATTACTTGGCCGATTTGTACCGCCAGCGTGGTGATGCGCAACTGGCCCGTCGGGCCTACCATGCCGTGCTGCAATTGCTCAATGACAGCAGCGCCGACCATGGCATCCGCCATCTGCCTCTGGCACTGCCCACGGGCGAAATACGCAAGCTGTGTGAGCGCCATCTGGCCAGTCTGCCCGCAGGACGGAAATAGACATGGCTATTGATATCCGTAAGTTTATTACCCGTTTTGTTGAAGAAGCCCGCGACCATATCCGCCAGTTGAGCGCGGGCATCACCGAACTGGGCCGTGGCGGTGCCAGCCACGACACCATCAATGCCCTGTTCCGATCAGCGCATACGATCAAGGGGTCGGCGCGCATGCTCAAGCTGCTGCCCATCACCGAAACCGCCTTTCAGGTGGAAGAGGTATTGGGCAAGCTGCGCGATACCAGCCTGACCTACACCCCCACCTTGGGGCCATTGCTGCAACAGGCGATTGACCAACTGGCTACGCTGGTCGATGTGCTGGCCAGCACGGGCGACCCCAGCAGTCTGCCCGCCGCAGATACGGCAATGGTGGCAGCACTGATGCAGGCCAGCACGGGCGTAGCCCCTGCCACCTTGACACCACCCACGGCACCTACAGACAACGCCGAGCAGAGCGCAGCACCAGCACCCACCCCGCCCCCGGCAGCAGTAGCAGTAACCGAACCCCGGCTCGCCACCACCGACACCGTGCGCGTGCGCCTGACCAAGCTCGACGAGCTCATCAAGCTGATGGGCGAAGTCGTCTCCAGCCATGTCCGGCTGCAACAGCGCCAAGCAGACCTGCGTGTGCTAGAACACGCTGCGGCCCAGCACGATGCCGCACTGGCCCAGCAACTACGCCGCTTTGCCCACACCCTCAAAGACGACGTGCAAGCCCAAGCCATGCTGATGAACGAACTGCATGACAAGACGCTGGCCATGCGTATGCTGCCACTGGCCATCGTGTTTGAGCCAGCGGCGCACTTGGTGCGCGACCTTGGACGCTCGGTGGGCAAACAGATCGATTGCACGGTGCGCGGTGCTGACATCGAGCTAGACAGGCAGATGATCGACCGGCTAACCGACCCCTTCATCCATCTGATACGCAACGCCGTAGACCACGGCATCGAGCCACCAGAGCTGCGGGCAGCCAGAGGCAAGCCCGCCGTGGGCACGCTCACGCTCAGTGCCAGCCAAGATGGCAACTGGGTTCTGCTAGAAGTGAGCGACGATGGCGGCGGCATTCCACTCGACCAAGTGCGCGACAAAGCCATCAAAAAGGGATTTGTCTCGCCTGACAAGGCAGCCGCCTTGAGTGACCGGGGCCTGATTGACCTGATCTTCCTGCCGGGCTTGTCCACCAACCACATCATCACCGACCTGTCTGGGCGCGGTGTAGGGATGGATGTGGTGAAGGAATGCGTTTTGAACGAGCTGCACGGCATCATCAGCGTTGATACCCGCGCAGGCGTGGGCACCACCTTCTCGCTGCGCCTGCCTTTGTCACTGGCCATGATGCGTATGCTGCTGGTCGAGGTGCGGGGCCTGCCCTTTGCCATCAATGCCCAATATGTGGGCGAACTGCTGCGCCTGCCCACCGAGGACTTGATGCTGGTGGCAGGCCGCCAGGCCGTGATTATCCGCAACGAGTTTGTGCCCGTGGTGCGTCTGGCAGAACTGCTGGCCATTCCACCAGAACGCATCCCAGCGCCCGTGCAGGGCACCAGCACCGACACCAACCTGCTAATGCTGGTGCTGCGCGTGGACAATCAGGCACTGGCCGTCTGTGTAGATGAACTGCTAGACGAACACGACATGGTCATCAAGCCCCTGCCCGCCCACCTGAAACACCTGCCGATGCTCTCAGGCATGGTATTGACCGGACACAACGAGCTGGCCAGCGTGCTGCATGCACCGGCCCTGCTCGATGCCGCACGCCAAGCACGCGGCGAATCGGTGCGCGCCGAAGCCACCAGCCACCACCAAGGCGACGTGAGCGCCTACCATGTGCTGGTGGTAGATGACTCGCTCAATACCCGTGAAATCGAACGCGATGTGCTCCAAGCCTATGGTTATCAGGTCACTTTGGCCGAAGATGGCCTTGATGGCCTGAACAAGGCCTTGGCCAACGACTTTGATGCCGTGTTGACGGATGTAGAAATGCCCCACATGGATGGTTTTACGCTCACGGCACGCCTGCGCCAAGAGGCCAAGTACCAAACCAAGCCTATCATTATCATCACCTCGCGCGAAAAAGAGGAAGACAAACGGCGGGGCATCCAAGTCGGGGCGGATGCCTACATCGTCAAAGGCGATTTTGATCGCAGCAATCTGGTCGATACCCTCAAATCGCTACTCGGCTAAGGGCTGGCCCGCTATCAACAGACCCCTAAAATAAGGACAAAACCATGCGCATTTTGATAGTCGATGATGACCCGATGGCCGCCGAGATGATCAGCAGTATCCTCCAAGAGCTAGGGCACAGCGTGCTACTGGCTGAAGACGGCATGGATGCCGTGGGCCACCTGAACACCGATGCCACCATCGAGATGGTCATCAGCGACATGAACATGCCACTGATTACAGGCATTGACCTGTTCCGCGAACTGCGCGAGCAGGGCAATGCGTTGCCCTTTATTTTGCTCACCGGCGACGATCCAGACAAACTGCGGGTGCTCGAACCTCGTCTAGATGCCTGCATCATGAAAGATTTTGATCTGGACAGCACACTGCCAGCGGCTATGGCCCAAGCCTGCACACTCACCGCAACCAAAGCATGACCGTCCAGGAAAGAATCGCGGCCCTGCGCAAAAAGTTCTTAGAACAACTGCCTGAGCGATTAGAGCGCATCAAGGTATTGTCTGGGCAGTTGAGCGCCACCGTAGCCGATGGCCCGGTGCTCGATGAATTACACCGGCTAGTACACAACATCAAAGGCACTGGACGCTCGTTTGGCTTCAGTGATCTTGGCGATGTAGCCGGACAAGTAGAAGACTTGGTGTCCTCTTTGCTCGAATCTGGTGCTACCGCCTGCCCCACAGACCGCCATCAGTTATTGGATCAATCTGTCCAAGGGCTGGGGCTGCACATTGCTGCACTCTGCACTACCGAGCCTGCATCAGAATACACTGAACACGAGGCCCTGTTCTTGCCTGAAACATCTACTGCCCCACTCAGCCCCAAAGAAACATGCTTGGTCTACCTGTGCGAAGACGATGAGTTGCTGCTGCAACAATTGTCCATTCAACTGGGCTGTTTCGGTTATGAAATTCATACCTTTCTGAGCACAGAAGCTTTGCACAAGGCCGTGCGCGAGCGCTGGCCCGATGTCGTACTGATGGACATTGAGTTTCCCGAAGGCCGTTCGGCAGGAACTTCCATTGTGCAAGCCATTCGCCAAGAAATGGGCAAACCGCTGCCAGCGGTGTTTATGTCCAGCCACGATGACATCCAATCGCGGCTCAATGCCGTCTTGGCGGGCGGTGAGGCCTATTTTCACAAGCCAGTCAATGTCATGGATTTGGTACGGGTAATGGACGAACTGAGCAACCGTTCACAACCTGAGCCCTACCGGGTGCTGATCGTGGACGATGAGCCGGGAGTAGCCACTTACCATGCCATTTTGCTCCAAGAAGCAGGAATGCTGACAGCACAACTGACCGACCCGGCCCAACTGCGCAATGCACTGGACGATTTCCGGCCTGACATCGTGCTGATGGATATTTACATGCCCGGATGCAATGGCCGCGATCTGGCCAAGTTGATTCGCCAATTGCCCGACTATGTGGGTTTGCCCATCGTTTATCTGTCCAGCGAAACAGATCGCCAAAAACTTTTCTCAGCCATGCAGGTGGGCGTAGAAGGCTTTTTGTGCAAACCGGTAGTACCCCAAGAGCTGGTGGCTGCTGTGAGCGTGCGCGCCGACCGGATGCGCATCTTGCGCTCTCGGATGGTACGCGACAGCCTGACCGGGCTGCTCAACCACACCGCCATCACGCAGTTTCTAGAAAACGTCTTGGCCAATGCCGAGCGGCAACAGACCGAGCTGTGCTTTACGATGATCGACATTGATGACTTCAAGCAAGTCAACGACACCTACGGCCACCCCGTGGGCGACCAAGTGCTGCTGGCCTTGTCGCGCTTGATGCAACAGCGCCTGCGTGGCTCGGACATTGTGGGCCGCTACGGCGGCGAAGAGTTTGCCATTATTCTGGCAGGAGCCTCGCCCGCGATGGCCTGGGACATCATTGACGAGTTGCGCCGCAATTTTGCATTGTTCAAATTTAAAACACCGCAGGGCACTTTTTCTTGCACGTTTAGCGCGGGCATTGCCAGTTGCACCCGCCATACCACCCTGACCGCATTGCGCGAAGCCGCAGACAAAACGCTTTACCGCGCCAAGCGCAATGGGCGCAATCAGGTACTGATTGAGGAGGATGCGCCATGAGCGGCCACATTCTCGATCAGATTTTGTCCCAACACCAAGAGGCACGCCAAGGCATTATCAATGTCGATGAGCCCACGCTCAAACTGGTGATTTTTGAGTGCAGCCAGCAATGGTTTGCCTTTCACGGTGAACGGATTAAAGAGATTTTGGCCCACCAGCCGGTGTTTTTTATTCCCGGAAAACCTGCCACGCTCGAAGGGGTGATTAACGTGCGCGGCGATATCGAGTCGGTGCTGCTGCCACACACGCTACTGGGCTTACCTGCCATGCCAACTTCAGCAGACTCACTGATTCTGATTGCACAGGGAGACACAGTGCGCAGCGGCATTCGGGTCGATCGGGTGATCGACGTTTGCGATGTGCTGCACAGCAACATCCAGCCCCCCCCCGCCACCGTGCCGATGCTACTGCGGCCACTGATTTTGGGCGTGCTACAACTTCATGGGCAGCCAGTGTCGGTATTAGATGTCAATCGCCTACTGTCCGACTACGCCCGCACGGGTGATTAAAGAACGTGTCGTTGCCGTCGGTTGTTGCCTCCCTAGAGCTGGTCGTGCTCAATGCCGGTGGCTACTGCATTGCTTGCCCTAGCGACCAAGTGGCCGCGATGGTGGCCACACCGGCATCCGAGCCTTGGTGCAGCCTAGAGAGCCTGCTGGGGCTGGACGATCTAGAGCCTGTCAACGGTGCTACGCGCCAATACCTGAAAATTTACCGTGGGCAAAAGCAGGTGTTGATCTCGCTGCTATCCCCACCGCACATGGTTACGCTCGATGCCACGGCTGTCTACCCCCTGCCCGTGCTGGTGCGCCAACACTGCCGCCTGCCCGGATTGGTGGCGCTAGGCTCCTTGCATCAGGGATGGAGCCAAGGTGCCGATCAATGGTTGCTGATCTTTGATTTTCGCCACCTATGAGGAGCGCCCCCTTTTTCTGATTTTTGCACCCTGTAAAAATCTAAACAACAAGACCAGAAAAACAAGATTATTTTTCACATAAATAAATTTCCATTTATTATATTATCAGAAATATTCCACCCCATATTCATGAATTGATTCTGCTACAATCCAAAAACCAATCTCACTTACCCTACAAAGCCACTGATAATGCACATCAGAGACGCCACTGTGGCTGACATTTCGGCCATTTTAGAAATATACAACCATGCCGTGCTACAAACCACTGCCATCTGGAACGAAAAAACGGTAGACTTGGCTAACCGCATGGCTTGGATGGCGGAGCGCCAAAAACTGGGTTATCCCATCTTGGTTGCTGTAGACTCAGAACAACGGGTGCTGGGCTATGCCAGCTTTGGCGACTGGCGCGCTTTTGAAGGCTATCGGCACACGGTAGAGCATTCGGTGTATGTACACCCAGAAGCGCAGCGGGGTGGCGTAGGCAAAGCCTTGATGCACGAGCTGATCGAGCGAGCACGCTCACTGCACAAACACGTTATGGTGGCAGCAATTGAAGCAAGCAATACTGCTTCTATCGGTCTGCATCATCAGTTAAGCTTTACGCAAACTGGGTTAATGAAAGAAGTCGGCACCAAGTTTGGCCGCTGGCTCGATCTGGTTTTTATGCAATTGCTTCTGGATACCCAAGAGCATCCCCCGACCTGATACACAGGCTTTCATTGGCAACCACTCTCACTTTACAAAGGTATTTTTGATATGTTGAAGAAAACCCTCTCTGCCTTGGCCTTGGCTACTTTGGCCCTGACCAGTCATGCTGCTGATGTACTCAAAGTGGCCGCTACTGCCGTGCCCCACGCTGAAATTTTGCAATTTGTGAAACCCCAGCTACAGGCCCAAGGCGTAGATTTGCAGGTGCGTGAATTTAGCGATTACATCCAACCCAATGCAGCGGTTGAAGACAAGCAACTCGATGCCAATTTCTTCCAGCACCAGCCTTATTTGGACAGCTACAACAAAGACCGCAAGAGCAGCTTGGTGTTGGTGCCCAACGGCAAAATCCATGTCGAGCCTTTTGGTGCCTATTCGCACAAAATCAAAGACATCAAGGCCCTGAAAGATGGCGCAGTGGTGGCTATTCCCAATGACCCGTCCAATGCCGGTCGTGCTTTGTTGCTACTGCAAAAACAAGGGCTGATTGAACTCAAAGACCCGGCAAACATCACCGCCACCCCGATTGATATCGTCAAGAACCCGAAAAAGCTCAAGTTCCGCGAACTAGAAGCCGCCTTGCTGCC
>JAIESZ010000263.1 GCA_019745615.1 Burkholderiaceae bacterium | reverse complement strand
ATCTCCATACAGGCCACATCGTCCACGGCACTCTTTCTATCGCCGCTGCTGCCACTGGAGACAAGGTAGAGGGTGAGGGGACAGGCTTTGCCATGCGGCAACACCACGTCTGCAAGGGGTTGCGCGGCCAAACTGGCAGCGGCCAATACGCTGCCACCGGCCATAGCGTCGGGCGCTTGCACGTCTTCGGCAATGGCTTGGGCGGCGGCTCCTAGCAGTGGCCCCAGTGCAGCAAATGGAAAGGGCTGTGGCGGGCTGGTGTCGCCGGTGTCTTCGGGCAGTGGCACCAGTTCGGGCCAGTCGGTAACACCTGTATCGGCAAGGGCCTTGCGTGCGTCAATCTCGGCCAGCTCTAGCGCCTGCTTTGCGGCATCTAGTTGGGCAGCTTTGGCAATGTCACCAGCCTCTAGGGCGGCATCAATCTGCACCTGCAATGCCGCAACCTTGGTATTACTGGGCAAGGCTTCGCCCGTCCCGCTGTGGTGCGGGTTCTGAAAATGAGTCATGGCGTCCTCTACTGGGTGAGGTTTTTGGAGGTGTTCGGGGTCTGGCTGGCGATGAACTCGCGCAGCATGGTTTTGGCAACCATCAAGTCGGTCATGCGCTCGGCAGCATCAGACAGGCCGGGGCCTGCTTGTTCGCGTAGGTCGGCGGCGGTGGCGTCAAGCTCGCCATCAAGCCATTGCAGGTAGGTTGCGGTGGTGCTCATTTCGTCACCCCCTTGGCTTGGTCGGCTGCATCGCGCAAAACCGCTGCCGTCATCAGTGCCGCTGCAAACTCGCGGGCCGACTTCGTGCACAGCTTCACATGGAAGCCATTACCCGCCAGCGCCATCCCAATGTTGATTTCACCGGGTTCTATTGCAGATATGAACGAGGGGCCGCCCACCTTGGCCGAAGCCGCAACCTTGCCGTCCCTGCCGTACAGGTCGATTCCGGCCACAAAGCAAATATCGGGGTCAAACTTTGGATAGTTCATGCTGCTACCCCCAAAGCATTAGGGTAGTGACACAACGGCTTGCACTCAGGCAATGCAGCAGCCTCAGCCAAGAGAGTATTGGCTGTATTTTGATAGCGGTACACAGTTAGCCCCCTTGCTGGTCGGGGGTGGGTTTGATTGTTTCCGCAGCGCGTTTCAAGGCGCGGTTTGCTCCTGCCGCCTGTCCTAGAGCGGAACGCAGATGGTCTGCGGTGGGGGCGTCGCCACAGAGAGCGGCAAGTGCCCGATTCAATTTCATTTTGGCAATATCCAGATGCTGCAATGCTTCTGGGTCGGTGATCGGCTTCGGGTGCATGGTCGGTGCTCCTTGTCGAGACTTTGGAAGCCACCTCTTGCGTTTTCATCACAAGAAATGGGCGGGATGTGAAAAACACGGGACAAGCCGTGCGGCCATCCTTGCGGGTAGGCCCATCCCGCCGCAAACCATGCGGGGCCGGTGCAGGCGCACCAGTCCCCCAAATTTGGGCGTGAAAAATCCCCGCTCGTCGGTGGGGGTTGCAACCTCTTGTCCTTTGGTGTTTCTCAGGCACCGGGGCTTTCGCCTTGGGCTGGATTGTGCCACGGCGGGCCAGCACGGTGCAAGCCAGCGCCAGCCCTGAAAAATTAGCCACGTTAGCCAGATTAGCCACGTTAGCCATTAGCCACGGGGCCAAAGTTGCGCCAGCACCGGCCCAATCTGTCGCCGCTGTCGCCAGCGTAGCCACGTAGCCAGTGCTGGCTACAGGTGCAAAACCGGCCCAATCTGTCGCCGCTGTCGCCACGTCGCCAGTGGTGGCTGCATGGCCGGTAGTGCGGGCCAGCGCCAGCGGGCCACCTTGCGGGTGGTGTAATAGTTTCACTACAATGAAGCGCATGACCAATTACCCCGCTATCGGAGACTGGCGCATCCGCATCAACAGCATGGAGCACGGTGTGGCCCATGTCCATGTGGAATTTCGTGATGGGCACCGTGTAGTGGTGGCGATTGAAACCCGCAAGGTACTGGCGGGAAGCGTGGTTCCTGCAAAGCGGCTGGTGTCTGCCTTGCAAGACATTGAGGCGAATGCGGCCAAGTATCTGGCCGAATACCGGAGGTTGAATCCATGAAGGCCATCACTCTGAAAGCGGCGCGTATCGTTGGCGCGCTGGCCCTTGAAATCGACTGGAGCACCGGCGAAACTTTGCGTGCTGACTTGGCAGACTGGTTGCGCCCGCCTATGGATGCGCTGCACGATGCGGCGTTCTTCGCACAAATGCAGGTGGACGACTGGGGCACGGGCCTGAACTGGCCCAGTGGGCTTGATCTGGGGGCCGATACCCTCTACACCCTGTGCCGAGAACAGGCGGGCCTGCCCACCGCGCAAGGCTTTGACGCATGGATGCAGCGCAATGGCCTGTCGCTGGCTACAGCCGCAGAATCGTTGGGCATGACGCGGCGCATGATTGCCTACTACCGCACGGGTAGCCGCCCCATACCCAAGGTGGTGGGGCTGGCTTGCACCGGCTGGGAAGCCAAGCGCCAAGGCATCAGCCGATAGAAAACCAGCGTAGGGGGTGGTGAGCAGCGCCAGCCCTGAAAAATTAGCAGGATTAGCAGCGTTAGCAAGGTAGCAGGGGGTGGCTACAGGTACAAAACCGGCCCAATCTGTCGCCGTGTCGCCAGTGCTGGCTGCATGGCTGGTAGTGCGGGCCAGCGGCAGTAGGCAAGCAATCTCCTTTTGAAATGGAAGTTGGCTCATGCTGCCCCCCGGTTCAACTGGTACTTGGCCCACTCACCGGCAATCCATTCCACGCCTTTAGGGGTGAACATCGAACGATTGAAGGCGTGTTCGCTGTGCTTGCTCTTACCGGCTTTGATCTCAAAGCGGCCAGCGTCAATGTGCTGGCTGCGGGCTGTCCATTCACCGCCCAGCAGGTACATAACACCGTGGTCACGTAGAAACTCACGAAACCGGGCCTCGTTGGCCTTGAGTAGCTTGGCTACTTCACGGAAGCCCTTGAGGCCCGTGGCTTCAACGTAGCGATCAACAAACTCGACTTTGGGCGCTGCCAATGCCAACTGCTGATTGGCGGCTTGGGCCTGCTCAAACTGCTCGGCCCATGCACGGGCGGCTGCGGCGGGGCTAGTGAAGTCGGGCAGGGCTGGTGCAGACTGAGCCACTTGGGCTTCCAGCTTGTTGAGCCGGGCCAGCACGCGGCGGCGCACACCCTTCGATTCGCGCATAGCCACCAGCTTGCACTGGTCAACCGTCATAAGGATGGCTTCGGTTGCTGGGCCGCGAGAATTCTTTACTACGGAAATTCCGTAGTATTCGCCATCTAGTTCATCGCGGCACTTGATGGCAAAGTCGCTATGACGAATTACAGACTCGCCAAACTCTGTACGCGCATCGTTCACCAGTTCAAGCAACTCAATACTGGACATGGTGCGCGCGGCGATGGCAGAATAGTGGCCTGTTGTAGGGGCGCTCGATACTGCTTTGGTGGTGTCGGGCGTTTTCACTTTGAGGCCCTCCACTCACGCAAGCGAATCACCAAATAGAAGATGGCGGCCACCATTACCGTGCCCCCGCCATTTGCACCACGTTGGTGGTGTCGGTAGTGCTGGTGCCTTGCAAAGGCTGCATCAAGATTTTGAAACGCTCCATGCGCTGGGCGTGGAGTTGATTTACCAGTTCGCGGATTTCATCCTTGGTTTGGCCTGCCACCTGTGCGGCCACGATGGTTTCCACTTCGTAATCGGGCCAGCCCGTGATTTGTGCACCGATTTTCACGGGCTTGGTGAATAGCCCCTCACGGGCCGCACAGTAGATGGCGGACTTGGAGCGCTGCCCCGTCTTACCCAGAACCCCGTCGATTCGCAAGATAGTAGCCATGCTTGGCCGTCCTTGTATGTAGTTGCAACGACAGCAATTTGGCCGGAATTTGTGGGGCTTGTGGTACGGCTACCAGTAGCCGTTACGGCTACCCTAGCCGTATTTTTTTTCTCATGTGCTCATAAATGACGCGCGCAGGGTCTTCCAATGACGTAGATGGCGCGCTCTTTTCTAATTCGCGGGCAAATGATTTATCCGTCCTTCGCAATGGGTTAGGCTGCTTATCAACCCAATCCTTGAGTGCGATTGAATCTGCATGGCGCTTCTTGCGTATGACCTCTCGGTCGTTAGCCTCCTTGTCTTTGATTAACTTTTCAGCCCTGATGCTGGCTAACTCGTTAATCTCTGGCATTTTCTGCTTGATCTCTGCAAACGCCTTGAGGAGTAGCTCTTTCTCAATCTCTGCCCTCATGGCCGTCATGGCGGCTTGCACAGCTTCGGCCTTGATGGCGGCAAGCTCATCCTGAAGTTCAGGCGGAATGGTTTTAGATGGTATCAATCCGTACATGTGCCCCCCTGTATCTCCCCCTGAAAATGAGAAAGCGCCCCAGCCGGACAGGGGGTTCCGGTGTGACCATCGTGGATCAGACGATGGCTTGGGGCGCTGGGTCTATTGTGGCACGGGCTGGCCAAAGGGTCAGGCGTGGGCCAACTCCAGCATGGTCATGCGCTGGATGGTTTGGCGCTTCTTCGCGTTCTCACGGGCCGTCCATAGATCGCGCTGGGCTTGTAGCGCCAGCCAGTAACCGGGCGATGTGCCCAAGGCTTCGGACAAGCGCAAGTCCATGTCTGCCGTGATGCCTGAATGCCCGTGCAGCAAGCGCGACAACATGACGCGGCTGATACCAAGGTGGGCAGCAAAGGCCGTCACCGTGATATTCAAGTCCTCAAGCCAGCCGGTCAGTAGCTCGCCGGGGTGTGCGGGGTTGTGCATATCCATGATGCGCCTTTCAGTGGTAGTCAAGGTAATCCAGTAGCTCTATGCCATTGGTCACAAAACGAAACACCAGCCGCCAATTGGCCTGCACGGTGACGGCGTGAAAACCAGCCCTGTCCCCGCTCAAGCCATGTAGCCGCCAAGATGGCCGGGCCAAGTCTTGCGGGCCTTGGGCTACGTTCAAGGCGGTCAACAGTTCGCGTAGGCGTTTGGCGTGCATGGGCTGGATGCCAGCGGCGCTACCCGTCCTGAAGAAGGCTTCTAGCCCCTTGTGGCGGAATGTCAGAATCATGATTGTGTAAATCAATTGTTTACACATTATGCGTCACACGTTGCAATTCTGTTGGGTCTTGTGGTGGAAGTGATGCGGGCCAGCGCCAGCGCCAAGGTGCACCAGCAAAGGGGCCAGCCTCAGAAAGAACAAACCCGGCGCAGTGGCCGGGCTGGTGGTGTGGGCGCTGGTGGCCTGCTAGGCAGCCTTGCCATGTAGCGGGATGATGTCTGCACCAATGCGCAGCTTGTCCAAGTAATCAGCCCACGCTTGCATCATGGTGCGGCGCTGCTCGATATAGCTGGTGCGGTTGTAGGCACGGCCATTGGCGTCCTTCACGGCATGGGCCAACTGGGCTTCCACGATCAACGGGTCAAACTCCAAGCGTTCGGCCAAGATGGTGCGTGCAGTGGCGCGGAAGCCGTGGACAGTCTGCACGTCGCTGGCATAGCCCAAGGTTTGCAGGGCGGTGCGCAAGGTGTTGTCCGAGATGGGGCGGGTGGTGCCCCTCTCCCCCGGAAACACCAAGGCGGTGTGCCCGGTCAGTGGTTGTAGTTCGCGCAGCAACTCCACGGCCTGCTTGGGCAAGGGCACCACATGGGGAGAACCATTCTCTTTTCCGTGCTTGGTGCGCTTCATGCGAACGGCGGGGATAGTCCACAGTGCCGCGTCTAGGTCGAGTTCTGCCCATGCCATGCCGCGCAGCTCGTTGGGGCGCTGGAACAGTACCGGGGCCAGTTGCAAGGCGGTGCGTACCACGGGGCCGCCTTGGTAGCCACGGATGGCGCGCAGCAGCTCGGCCAGCTTGGCGGGTTCGGTGATGGCGGCAAAGTGCTTGGTGCGGTGCGGGGTCAATGCGCCAGCCAAGTCCAACGCTACATTGCGATTGGCCCGGCCTGTGGCTACAGCGTAGGCCAGCACACCACGGGCGGTACCAAGCACCCGGTGCGCCACGTCCAAGGCCCCACGGGCTTCTACCCGGCGCACGGTAGCCAGTAGCTCTACGGTGTCCACGTCCCCGACTTTGCGCGCTCCAAGCCATGGAATCAGGTCTTTATTCAGGTTGCGCAGTTCACGGATGCAATGCGGCTCACTCCAGCCGGGTGACTTGCGGTCATACCACTCACGGGCCACCAGCTCAAATGTTTCTCCCAGATTGGCCGCTGCCTTGAGATGGCCTACTTTGCGCTCCTGCACTGGGTCAAAGCCACCAGCCTTGATGTTCTTGGCGGTATCTCTGGCGGCGCGGGCATCCTTCAAACCCACAGCGGGATAGCTGCCCAAGGCCATGCGCCCTTCCTTGCCTTGCTTGCGGTACTTCCAGAACCAGCGGCGGGCACCGTTGGGGCTTACTTCAAGGTACAGGCCACCAGAGTCTGCAAAGCGTTCGCGCTTCTTTTCTGGTGGGCACTTGGCATTCTTGCAATCGGCATCGGTCAACATGGGCAGTTCCTCCGGGTAGGTGGGGGAACAGGGAAAAAGGCCCGTGTCATTGGGGAATGGGGGAACAAAAGACGCCTTATCCCTAATCCGGGCCAACTGTTCCCCCAGTTGTTCCCCCGTTTTGGTGTGGCTTCCAGTGTACCGGCTTGGCCTAGCTTGCACAATGCCCGTTGCGGGCACCAATGAAAAAGCCGCCCACCTGTACTAGGTTGGACGGCTTTGTTCTGGTAGATGGTGGTGATAGGTGGATTTGAACCACCGACATCAGCATTATGAATGCTGCGCTCTAACCAACTGAGCTATATCACCGAACGAGCAAAATTATAGCCGAAAAATTACTGGTGTGTGAACACAGCCTTGCGCTTGTTCACGAAAGCGTCCATGCCTTCTTTTTGGTCAGCGGTAGCAAACAAGGAGTGGAACAGGCGGCGCTCAAACATCAAGCCATCCGACAGGGTGCCTTCAAAGGCACGGTTGACGGCTTCTTTGGCGGCCATCACGGTGATTTGTGAGTAATCGCTAATCACCAAAGCGGCACCCAAGGCCTCTTCTTGCAGCTTGTCCAGCGCCACCACGCGGCTGACCAAGCCAGCGCGTTCGGCTTCTTCAGCATTCATCATGCGGCCTGTCAGGGCCATGTCCATCGCTTTGGACTTGCCCACGGCGCGGGGCAGGCGTTGCGTACCACCGGCACCGGGGATGGTGCCCAGCTTGATTTCGGGCTGGCCGAACTTAGCGTTATCTGCCGCAATGATGAAGTCGCACATCATGGCCAACTCGCAGCCGCCACCCAAGGCAAAACCGCTCACAGCAGCAATCACTGGCTTGCGGATGGTGCGGATGGTTTCCCAGTTGCGGGTGATGAAATCCGTTTTGTAGGCATCGGCAAAGGTGAACTTGGCCATGACGGTGATGTCGGCACCAGCGGCAAAAGCTTTTTCGCTGCCTGTCAGGATGATGCAGCCAATTTTTTCATCGGCATCAAAGGCCTTGAGGGCCGCACCCAGCTCGTCCATGAGTTGGTCGTTCAGGGCGTTGAGTTGCTTAGGGCGGTTGAGGGTGATGATGCCGACTTTTTCGGCTTCGACGCGCACTTCGATCATTTCATAGCTCATAGGTATCTCCTGGGTTTATGGGGAATAAGGCCTGCCAATATAACCAAGCTGCAAGACAGGCCGGTTTCAACTTCCTGATAACCAGCGGCTGGCTTGCGCCGTGTCGCTGACCTTCCAACGGCTGGCGGTTGTGCAGGCTTCTGCTGCGCTAGGCAACTTGAGCGGCAAGCGCAGCAGGCGGTCGCCTCGTGCCACCAGTGCCATGACTTGGGTAGCTTGGCCCGCATACAAGGCCACATCGGCCAGTTTGCGCAAACGCCAGCCTTGGCCTTGTACTTCTAGGCCCAGCCACTCATCGTTGGCAGCCATACCGGCGCGTTCGGCCAAGCTGCCACGCAGCACGCTTTGCAGGCGAATGCCGCTGGTTTCTGTGACGCGCAAGCCCAACGCTTGGGCGGGAGGGGTTTCTTCAGCGTCGGGGGCAATGCCGTGGGCCGCTAACAGGGCGGGCACGGGCAATTCTGCTGTGCTATGTACCCAAGCATCGAGTTCAGCATCCAAAGAGCGCCCAGCCAACTGGTGCAGCACAGCACGCAGGTCAGCTTCGGTCATGGGGCCACCGGCGCAGCGCTGCCACAGTGCGCGCATTACCGCATCCAAGGTGGTTTGGCCTTCGTGGCGCAGCGTTAAATCCAAACATAGTGCCACCAGTGCGCCCTTGGTGTAGTAGCTGATGGTGGCGTTGGGGGTGTTTTCGTCTTGGCGGTAGTATTTGATCCAAGCATCGAGGCTGGCTTGGGCCACGGTTTGCAGCAGCCGTCCGGGGGTTTGCTGCACTTGGGTGATGGTTTTACCCAGCAGTTTGAGGTAGGTCGCATCGTCGATCAACCCGGCGCGGCGCAGCAGCAGATCGTCGTAGTAGCTGGTAAAGCCTTCAAAAAACCACAGCAGTTGGGTGTAGTTTTCTTGGCTGTAGTCGTAATGGGTAAATTCTGCCGGGCGCAGCCGCTTGACGTTCCACGTATGAAAGTATTCGTGGCTAATCAGGCCCAGTAGTGTGGTGTAGCCCTCGCTGGCGGTGGTTTGGCCTAGGCGGGGCAGATCGCTGCGGGTGCAGATCAGCGCCGTGGAGTGGCGGTGCTCCAGCCCGCCATAACCGTCAGCCGTGGCGTGCAGCAAAAAGACATAGTTTTGAAACGGCGGCGGCTCTGCGCCGTGCCAGAAAGCAATGGCAGTTTCGCAGATGCGCTGGGTATCGGCCAGCAGGCGGCTGCTGTCAAACGAGGGCGTGGCCCCAGCCACCACCAGCCGGTGCGTTACGCCCGCCGCCACAAAGTGGGCGCTCCAAAAAGCACCCATTTCGACCGGGCTGTCGGCCAGTTCGTCGTAATCGGCGGCTTGGTAGCAGCCAAAGCCCGCAGCGTCGATTTGCACCGGGGTGAGAGCGGTGGCGCACTGCCAAGCGGCTTGCTCTGCGGGCAGATGGGGCGCAATGATGTCGAGCATGCAGGGCTGCTGCGTTAAGCCTTCGGCACGCAGGCACAGGCTGGTACCGTTGAAGAACCCGCGCAGTGCATCCAAGCTGGCCGTGCGCACGGAGGGGTCGTTGGCATAGACCTCGTATTCGAGCACTAACGGCTGGCCGCTCTGGCAGGCGGTTTGCCAGCGCTGCTTGTTTTGCTGCACCAGTGCTACTGGCTCCCCGCCTTGGCTGGCGCGCAGATTTTGCAGGTTTTTGGCAAACTCACGCACCAAATAGCTGCCCGGAATCCACACCGGCAACGATAACTCCTGTGCCGCCAGCGGCTGGGGGATGGTCAGCGTGACATGAAACAGATGTGCGTGCAGATCAGCCAGCACAACGCGGTAGTGCAAGGCGGCAGGTATGGGCGGAGTAGACATCACAAACCGCTTACTGGGCCACGCTGACCTTGTTGGCGCTGGCGTCGATTTCGGTCAGGCGTTTTTCGATGTCTGCGGCACCCACAGCACCGGGGATGCGCAGGTTGTTCGCAAACAGCAGCGTGGGCGTGCCGGTAATTTTGTGCTTTTTGCCAAAAGCCAAATTGCGTTGCAGGGCCGTGGTGTCGCAACTAGCGGCTGGCGGCGTTTTGTCGCGCAGCATCCAGTCGTTCCATGCGGTGGTGCGGTCTTTAGCACACCAAATGTTGCGCGATTTTTCTGCCGATTCGGGGCTCAGGATGGGATAGAGGAAAGTGTGGATGGTGATGTTGTCCACATTGAGCAGGTCGCGCTCGAAGCGTTTGCAATAACCGCAATTGGGGTCAGCAAACACCACCAACTTGCGCTTGCCATTGCCGCGCACGGTCACAAAGGCGTCTTGCAGCGGCAGCGCATTAAAGTCTACTGCCGTCAGTTGCTTGATGCGGTCTTCGGTCAGGTTGCGCCGAGCTTGGGTGTCGATCAGCTCGCCCTGAATCAAAAAGTTGCCCTTGGTGTCGGTGTAAAAAAGATCGGTGCCGACACGCACTTCGTACAACCCCTTCATCGCGGTGGGTCGAATTTCGTCGATTTTTTCCAGTTGCGGAATGCGCTCGACCAAAGTCTTGCGGATGGCTGCCGGTTCTTGGGCGGTGGCAGTCAAAGCCACGCCCAAGCTGGCCGCAGCCAGCAGGGTACGAATCAGGGTCATATTCAGATTTAAAAAAGGGTATCGGGGGAAAGCTGGGCCTTAGCGCGTGCCCATCGCACGGCGTGCCATCCAGTCTTTGAGCGGGCCGCTGCGTTCAAAGCTGTTCATGCCCCAGTTGCGCAGGGCCTGCAAGGGCGGCTCGGGGCGCGAGAACAATTGCTGCAAGCCATCCATCAGCAGACCCACAGGCAGGATGGCTGCCTTGCGTTCGCGCTCGTAGCGGCGCAGCAGGCGCAAATCGGCCACACTGCGCCATTCTTCACGCTGGCTCAAAATCTGCGCCAGCGCCTGCACATCGCCCAGCCCCAAGTTCAGCCCTTGGCCTGCCAATGGGTGGACGTTGTGCGCAGCATCACCGGCCAGCACCCAGCTCTCGGTACTGGCCTGGCCGTGGTGCAACACCGGGCCGCACCAGCGGCTGGCCTGCGCTTGTTGCAACGGCCACGCAGCACGGGCTGCGCACAATTGCAATGCACCGAGTTCACCGTAGCTGGCGGCCTCTAGGGCTTGGGTAAAACTGTCGTCGTCCAGCGCCAGCAGCTCGGCCACTTGTTCTGCCGGTACTGACCAAACCACGGCCACTTTGTGGCCCCCTTCGCCATCCAGCGGCAACAAGGCCAAGATACTGCCTTGGTGGAACCATTGGCGCGCCGTTTGGCCGTGGGGCAGTTCACACACCAGCCGGGTAGCAATAGCGTGTTGCGCGTACGGTGTCACTTCAAAATCGACGCCCAATTCAGCGCGGGTTTGGCTGGCGCGGCCTTCGCAGATGACGGTGAGGGCCGCAGGCACTGGGGCTGAGACACGTTCCACTTGGGGCTGGTAGCGCACGGCTTCGGCCAAGCGCGTCTCTAGCGCCGGTACATCGACAATCCAAGTCAGGGCCTCGGTGCCTTGGCTGGCGGCGTCAAACAGCACCTCGCCGCCCTGATCGCCCTGCACCTGCATGCGCAGCACCGGGCTGGCATGGACGGCATCAGGCCATGTGCGCAAGGATTCGAGCAACTGGCGCGAGGCCGTGTTGAGCGCGTAGGCCCGCACGTCAGGGCCGCAGGGCGGCGCACTGCTGACCAGCGCCACGCGCAGCCTCTCGCGCGCCAATAAAAGCGCCAAAGTGTGACCAACCACACCGGCACCACGAATACAGACATCAAAGGTTTGCGGCATGGGGCGATTGTAGGAGGCGCACTCGCCTTTGTGGCGGGACTCTAAAATCGCCACTTCTGTTTCCCCTGATTACCTGAAAGCCTTGCCATGAGCCTCAAATGCGGCATCGTGGGTTTGCCCAATGTTGGCAAGTCCACCCTTTTTAACGCGCTGACCAAAGCCGGCATTGCCGCCGAGAACTACCCCTTCTGCACCATTGAGCCCAATACCGGCGTGGTCGAGGTACCTGATCCACGTTTGCAAGACCTTGCCAAAATCATCGATCCGGAGCGCATCGTGCCTGCGATTGTCGAGTTTGTGGACATTGCCGGGCTGGTAGCCGGGGCCTCCAAGGGCGAAGGTTTGGGCAACCAATTCTTGGCCCACATCCGCGAAACCGATGCCATCGTCAATGTCGTGCGCTGCTTTGACGATGACAACGTGATTCACGTGGCTAACCGCGTCGATCCGATTGCCGACATTGAAGTCATCCAAACCGAGCTGTGTTTGGCCGACCTGAGCACGGTAGAAAAAGCCCTCAACCGCTACAGCAAGGCGGCCAAATCGGGCAACGACAAAGATGCTGCCAAGTTGGTGGCCTTGCTCACGCGCATCCAAGCCGCGCTAGACCAAGGCAAGCCTGCGCGCTCGGTAGAGGTGAGCAAAGAAGACCAACCTCTGCTCAAATCCTTCTGCTTGATTACCGCCAAACCAGCGATGTTTGTCGGCAACGTAGCCGAAGACGGCTTTGAGAACAACCCCTACTTGGAACGCCTGCAAGAGTACGCCGCCAGCCAAAATGCCCCCGTGGTAGCCATCTGCGCCAAGATGGAAGCCGAAATGGCCGAAATGAGCGACGAAGACCGCGATATGTTCCTGGCTGAAATGGGCCAAACCGAGCCGGGCCTCAACCGCCTGATCCGCGCTGGCTTTAAGCTGCTGGGCTTGCAAACTTACTTTACCGCTGGCGTGAAGGAAGTGCGCGCTTGGACGATCCGCGTCGGTGATACAGCCCCGCAAGCGGCTGGCGTGATCCACGGCGACTTTGAGCGCGGTTTTATCCGCGCCCAAACCATCGCCTTTGATGACTTTATCCAGTACAAGGGTGAACAAGGTGCCAAAGATGCGGGCAAGATGCGCGCTGAAGGCAAGGAATACGTCGTTAAAGATGGCGACGTGTTGAACTTTTTGTTCAACGTTTGACGTTTCAAGAACGCCGCGTGTAGGGGCTTGGCGCGGCGTGAGGGACTCGAACCCCCGACAGCCCGGGTAGAAGCCGGGTACTCTATCCAGCTGAGTTAACGCCGCAAGCAGGCAAGATTCTAAGGCTTTAGCGCCGTGCTTGGTTTGGATAGACAAAATTGCTGCACTGCAACAAAAAATGCTTGAAGAGTCGCGGGAAAACCCCTAAAGTCACAGGCATGATCCCGACCAAAGACTGGCTCAAGGCATCCTGGAACGCTGGCATAGATCTGCTGCGCCCAGTGAGCAACCGGGAAACCGGTGATGCCCACCCCCCCTCCTACCCCTTGGCCCACCCCACCTTGGTGGTGCCTATACGTTCGCTAGGCCCCACCTACCGCGAACGCATCGCGACCCACCTGCTGGCCTTGGAGCCAGCAGACCGCTATCTGCGTTTTGGCTACTACGCCGGTGACGAACATATCCACCGCTATGTAGATCAACTCAATTTTGAGCAAGATGAGATCTTTGGCGTCTATAACCGACGTCTAGAGTTGATTGCGATGGCCCATCTGGCGCTGGCACAAAGCCCTGGGCACGAGCAATGCGCTGAGTTTGGTGTCTCGGTGCTCCCCAAGGGGCGCGGGCAAGGCTTGGGCACGCGCTTGTTTGAACGGGCCACTATCCATGCCCGCAACGCCGGTGTGCGCATGGTGTTTATCCATGCCCTGACGCAAAACCGTGCCATGCTCAACATCGTGCGCCATGCCGGTGCCGTGATTACACAAGACGGCTCCGAGTCCGAAGCCTACCTTACCCTGCCCCCCGCCACCCTAGACTCGCGCATGACCGAGCTGGTAGAGCAGCAATGGGCCGAACTGGACTACCGACTCAAACAACAAGCACAGCTGTTTTGGCGCTTTTTGGCCGGGGTGCAAGCAGTGCGCCAAGGCGTGCAGGCAGAGCGCCACCAGTCGGCAGAATGATTCCGCGTGTAGCAAAAGATACCCGAAACAGCGGCCATCCGGTATCCTACCCATCCTTTTCACTACTACTGCACGTCCTGCATCCAAGGCTGTGTCCGATCCACACTCTGCGCGTTGGCCCGACAGGGAAGATAAACGCACCTTCCTGCAAAAGCTGGTCGAGTTCATTCACCCTGGGCCAGACTCTAGGGCCGAGCTGCTGGAAGTGCTCACCGAGGCCGAAAGCAACGCCCTGATTGACGCCGAAGTGCGCCTGATGCTAGAGCGCGTCATTGGTCTGACCGATGTGCGCGCAGGCGATGTGATGGTGCCCGCACCACGCATGGACATGCTCCCGGTAGATGCCACACTCGATGCCCTGCTGCCCACCATCATTGGGGTAGGGCATTCGCGCTTTCCGGTATACCAAGGCGAACGAGAGAACATTGTGGGCGTGCTGATCGCCAAAGATTTGCTCAAGCTGCAACACAACCCCCAGTTGCAAATGCGCGACTTGCTGCGCCCAGCCATGTTTGTGCCCGAAACCAAGGGCCTCAATGATCTGCTGCGTGAGTTCCGGGGCAACCGCAACCACCTGGCTATCGTGATTGACGAGTTTGGCCGTGTGGCCGGATTGCTCACCATTGAAGACGTGCTAGAGCAGATCGTCGGAGAGATCGAAGACGAGTTTGACCTACCTGAAGACCAAGGCGATATTTTGGGCCTGCCCGACAAAACCTACCGCGTCAGTGGCGATACCCCGGTAGACAGGCTGGCCAAAGCCTTGGGGCTGCCACTGTGCAGCAGCGATGCCCATTTGTCCTTCGAGACCATCAGCGGCCTCATCGCCCACGAAATGGGCCATGCCCCCCGGCGCGGCGAGCAAATACAGCTGTGTGGCCTGCAATTTTCTGTATTGCATACCCGGGGCGGGGCCGTGCGCTGGCTCAAGGTTGCCCCGGCAAACACCTCTCCCACACCCCGGTGACAGCGCCAGTGACGATACCCATGGTGCTGCAAGGCCCGTGGCGCGGCGGTGCGCTGGCTGTACTGGCCGGTTTGGCACAAGCGGCCTCGCTGGCGTGGCCGGGCAGCGGCCAGCCGCTGTGGTGGCTGCAATGGGTGTCTATGGCCGTGCTGGCGTGGTTGGTACGCCCGCCTCTGCCTTGGCGGCTGGCGGCTTGGTATGGCGGCGTGTTTGCCAGCGCTTGGCTGGTGGGCACGTTCTGGTGGCTGTTTATTTCCATGCACACCTATGGCGGGCTGGCTGCGCCACTGGCGGTGCTAGCAGTGCTGGCACTGGCCGGTTTTTTAGCCAGCTATTACGCGGCAGCGCTGGCGCTGTTTGCTTGGCTGGCACCACGCAATAGCCGGGGGCTAGTGGCCGTTAGTTTTGGCGCGGCTTGGCTGCTGGCCGAGCTGGCCCGTGGCACGTGGTGGACGGGCTTTCCTTGGGGGGCCAGCGGCTATGCCCATGTCGATGGCCCGCTGGCCGTGTTGGCGCGCACGGTGGGCGTGTATGGCATTGGTTTTGTGGCAGCTACGTTAGCTATGCTGGCAGTACAAGCCCAGCGGGGTGATCTGCGCCGCCTGCCCACGGGGCTGCTGGGCGTGGCCCTGCTGGGTGGCTTGGCGCTGCTGGGCTGGCAACGCGACTGCGCCTTAGAGCAGTGCGCTCCCCCTCTACAGCCACCTGCCCCAGCGCTCACCTTAGCCTTGCTGCAAGGCAATATTCCCCAAGATGAAAAGTTTCAGCCCGGCAGTGGCGTGCCGCTGGCGCTGCGCTGGTATGCCCAAGAGCTCAAGCGCACCCCGGCAGATTTGGTCATTGCCCCAGAAACCGCCATCCCCTTGCTGCCACAGCAACTGCTGCCCGGCTACTTAGAAGGCTTAGAGCAACACTACCGCTCCGGGCCGCAAGCAGCCTTGCTGGGTATCCCGCTGGGCGATATGCGCCAAGGCTATACCAACTCGGTGGTGGGCTGGCTGCCCGGCCCAGAGGCCCCATACCGCTACGACAAACACCATCTGGTGCCTTTTGGCGAATTCATCCCGCCACTGTTCAAGTGGTTTACCGAGATGATGAACATCCCGCTGGGCGACTTTAACCGGGGGGCCTTGGCCCAACCACCCATGCACTGGCGCGGGCAACGCATCGCCCCCAACATCTGCTACGAGGATTTGTTTGGCGAAGAACTGGCCGCCCGCTTTATTGATCCGGCGCAAGCGCCTACTATTTTTGTCAACTTCAGCAA
>JAIESZ010000228.1 GCA_019745615.1 Burkholderiaceae bacterium | reverse complement strand
GGGATTAGCTCAGTTGGTAGAGCGATACCTTGCCAAGGTATAGGTCGAGAGTTCGAGCCTCTTATCCCGCTCCAAATAAAGAACAAAAGGGAAGCAGCAGCTTCCCTTTTGTTTTAGGTATTGCCTTGGCGTAAAGGCCGGGTTACGCTGTGGTAAAACTATATGCACAGCACCCATGCCCCGATGGTGAAATTGGTAGACACTGCGGACTTAAAATCCGCCGCTTCCTGAAAAGGGGCGTGCCGGTTCGATTCCGGCTCGGGGCACCATTACGATTCAATCATGTCAAACTACAACGCTCCCTTCGAAATTCATGTGCATGGCGAGGTGTTGCTGCGCGCCGATGTTCAGTACGCACAGTTGCAAGAGGCGCTCAAGCCCCTGTGGCAGTATGCCGGTGCCCGCTCCTTGGCTGCCGGTGCCGCCAGTGCCTATGAAGAAGAGCCAGGCATCAAGTTTGATGCCCCTGAGCATGTTTTGCGTATGTGCTGGACAGTGCGCGGCGACGAAGATTTCCGCCAGTCTTTGGATGAGATGTGCATGGGTCTCAACGAGTTGGCCGAGCAGGGCGCACCGATTGAAGTCACGTTTTACGATGCCCAATTCGATGACGACGAAGATGAGACCGATGACGCAGAGTCGCGCGACGACTTTGTGATGCTGTTTGTCGGGCCGACGCCCGCAGCCATCATGCAGGTACAGCGTGATCTGTTGGTGCAAGATGTGGTTCACATGATGGAGCGCCATTTTGATGGTGCTGAACTGGGCGGCGTCGTCACTGAAATCGACAAGCTGTTTACCCAGCGCTTTGACGCCTTGGTCGATTCCTTAGAAATCAGCAAGCCGCCCCGTGGTGCTTCGGGTGGTGGTCATGGTGGTGGCCGTCGGCCCCGCCACTTGCACTAAGACTAAGCCGTGGCCTTGGGGGGTCGTGGGGGGCCAGTGGCTCCGCCCGCGCATGATTTTCCTTATCTGCGTGCCTATTCTGAAAACTTGCGCCAACAGGTAGTGGCGCTGATGGCGCAAGAGGATGGTTTGGCCGCACTGCTGCGGCGCAAATACCCACAGGCGCATACCGTGCGTACCGATAAAGCGCTGTACCACTACACCAGCGCCCTCAAAAGCCGCTATCTGCGCAATGCCGAGGCGGTGAACAAGGTGGTGTTTGACAGCAAAATCCATGTCGTGCGCCATGCCCTAGGGCTGCACACAGCGGTTTCACGGGTACAGGGGGGCCGCTTGGCGGCCAAACACGAGATTCGCATTGCAGCCATGTTCAAACAGGTGCCTGAAGAGTTTCTGCGCATGATCGTGGTGCATGAACTGGCACATCTGCGTGAGCGTGACCACAACAAAGCGTTTTACCAACTCTGCGAACACATGGAACCGGCCTACCACCAGTATGAACTCGATTTGCGGCTGTACCTGACGCATTTGGAGCACGCTGGCCCTAGGCTGTGGCAAGCCGAGCTGGCGGTGGCTGAATAGCCGTTTCAGGTCAGTGGTGCGGCAAAGCAATGGCTTGGCAGCAGCCAGCGGGCAATTGCAGCCAGCGCGCTGCCGCTGTTTGCAGCGCGGCCAGGGTACCGGTGGTGTAAAGCTGCACGGCTGTGTGGGGGGCGGCTATGGCCTCTGGTGGCGCTAGGGTGCCTGCCGCTTGCAGTAAGCGCCGCGTTTGGCGCGCTACCGGGTCTCCAGTGGCTATCAAGCGAATGTGTGGCCCCAGCAGGGCACGCAGCTCCTCTTGGGCAAACAGATAGTGCGTGCAGCCCAGCACCAAGGTATCCATAGCGCCGGTCTGCGGGCCAAAAGCACCCATCGCTTGGGTATATTGAGCGCACAAGGCGTGGGTCTCTGTCTGCGTGGCATCGTCGGGCGGGGAATGCAAGGTGCTGCGCTCAATGGCATGGGCCAGCCCATCGCAGGGTTGCACCACAAACTCGGCTTGCCCTTGTAGCGATGCCAACAGTTTGCCAAAGCGGGCGCTGCCCAAGGTACCACGGGTGCCTATCACGCCAATGCGCTTGGTTTGGCTTTGGGCTACGGCTGGCTTGAGTGCAGGCTCAATGCCCACCAGCGGCAAGGCTGGGTGCTGGGTGCGCAACACATCAATGGCGGCGGCGGTGGCCGTATTGCAAGCAATGACCAGCGCTTTGATATGGTGAGATTGGCACAGATAATCCGTAATGGCTTGGCTGCGCGCCGTGACAAAAGCATCACCGCGCTCGCCGTAGGGCGCATAGGCACTGTCGGCCAAATAGACAAAGCGCTCGTGCGGCAACTCGGCCCGCAATGCTTGAAGCACGCTCAACCCGCCCACGCCACTATCAAAGACACCAACAGGGGAGGAAGAAAGTGGCATGGCGCAGCAAGACCCAATGGCGAGGTAAAGAAAAATCGAGGCCCGATTGTAGGAAAACGCGCCCCAGCCGCCGCTGGTTTAAGTGGATGGTGGTGGCAGATAGAGCCGGTCTGACCACGTAGCCAGCCATTCTGGTCTAAAAGCCACAAAAATGGCGGTCATCATCCCAGTCATAAAGGCATCGCCCCAAGCCATAAGCCAATGCGCCACCATCGACAAATCGCCGCCCACTCCGGGCAAAGGCTGCCCCAACCACTGCGCCAGCGCCGATGCCGCAAACAACGACAACGCCGTGCCCAAAAAGGCCCGGCCCAGCACATAGACAAATAGGTGCTCACCGGTCAAGCGGCGCAGCAACGCGCCCCAGCCCAGCGCCAGCGTGGCCGGTAGCACCCCCTGCCACAGCGCCAAGGCCATGATGCCATCGAGCGACGGTGCACCACTGAACACACCCGCCACCACGGCCACCAGCAGGAATAGCAGCACAGCCAAAGGCCATCCCAACATCAGCGTCACCATGCAAGCGCCTGAGAACTGCAATTGCAGCGGCATGGCGTGCAACTGCGGCAAAGCCCACATCCACGGCAGCACTACCAAGGTAGCTAGCACTGGCGTGAGCAAGGCACCACCACGCAACCAGCGCCACGGGCGCATCCACAGGGCGATGGCCAAAGTGCAGGCCAATAGCAGCAGGGTAGGTTCTTGGTCGGTCATGGTGGCGATGTCTCTTATGCTACGGTATCTACCGAGGGAGTCAACGGCTGCCCCAAGCTGCGCAAAATCTCGCGCACGGCTTGGGCGCGGTCTTGTGGGTCGGGCAGGGCGCGCTCAATGCGCAGTTTCTCGTTGCCTGCCAGTTTGATATGTTTGTGCTTTTGCACCAGCTCAATGATGCGCATCGGGTCTATCGGCGGCTGGGACTTGAAGGTGATGATGATGACGCCCGGCGTGGCATCCACTTTGGTCACGCCATAAGGCTGGGACAGCACGCGCAAGCGATGCACATCGACCAGCGTTTGCGCCTGCGGTGGCAGCTTGCCAAAGCGATCGACAATTTCTTCCAACAGCGCATCGATTTTGTCGGCGGTCTTGGCAGTGGCGAGCTTTTTATAGAAAGACAGGCGCAGATGCACGTCGCCGCAGTAATCGTCGGGCAGCAGTGCCGGGGCGTGCAGGTTGATGTCGGTGGCCGCCGACAGCGGGGCCAGCAGGTCTGGCTCTTTACCGGCTTTGAGGCAGCGCACGGCTTCGGACAGCATCTCGTTGTAGAGCTGAAAGCCAATCTCCATCATGTTGCCGCTTTGGTTCTCGCCCAACACCTCACCGGCGCCGCGAATCTCCAGATCGTGCATGGCCAAATAAAAGCCACTGCCCAGTTCTTCCATGGCTTGGATGGCATCCAGCCGCTGCTGCGCCTGTTTGGTCAGGCTCTCGATGTCAGGCACCATCAGGTAGGCATAGGCTTGGTGGTGGCTGCGGCCCACGCGGCCCCGCAACTGGTGCAACTGTGCCAAGCCAAACTTGTCGGCACGGCTCATGATGATGGTGTTGGCGGTGGGCACGTCAATGCCGGTCTCAATGATCGTGGAGCACAGCAGGATATTGAAACGCTGGGCGACAAAGTCGCGCATTACTTTTTCGAGTTCGCGCTCGGGCATTTGGCCGTGGGCGATGGCAATGCGCGCTTCGGGCAAAATTTCCAGCAGCTTTTGGCGGCGGTTTTCAATGGTTTCGACTTCGTTGTGCAAAAAGTAGCACTGGCCGCCGCGCTTGAGTTCGCGCAGTATGGCTTCACGAATCACGCCGTTGTTTTCGCTGCGGACAAAGGTTTTGATCGCCAAACGACGCTGCGGGGCCGTAGCAATCACGCTCAGGTCACGCAAGCCCTCCAAGGCCATGCCCATGGTGCGCGGAATCGGCGTGGCCGTGAGCGTGAGCACATCCACCTCGGCGCGCAGGGCTTTCATCTGCTCTTTGTGGCGGACGCCAAAGCGGTGTTCTTCGTCAATGATGAGCAGGCCCAAGTTGTGGAACTTTGTCGATTCACTGAGCAGCTTGTGCGTGCCAACCACAATATCCACTGTGCCATCGGCAATGCCCTTGATGGCGGCAGAAATTTCTTTGCCGGAGCGAAAGCGCGACACTTCGGCAATTTTGACCGGCCATTTGGCAAAGCGATCCACCAGCGTTTGGTAATGCTGTTCAGCCAGTAGCGTGGTCGGGGCCAGCAAGGCGACCTGCTTGCCCCCAGTCACGGCGACAAAGGCAGCGCGCAACGCCACTTCGGTTTTGCCAAAACCGACATCGCCGCAAACCAATCTATCCATCGGGCGCGGGCTAATCATGTCTTGGATCACGGCATGGATAGCGGCGTTTTGGTCGGCGGTTTCTTCAAAGCCGAAGTCGTTGGCAAATTGTTCGTATTCTTGCGGGTGGAAACGGAAGGCAAAGCCTTCGCGGGCGGCGCGGCGGGCGTAGATATTGAGCAGCTCGGCGGCGCTATCGCGCACCTGTTCTGCGGCTTTGCGCTTGGCTTTTTCCCATTGGCCGCTGCCCAGTTTGTGCAGCGGGGCCTCGTCAGCACTGACGCCGGTATAGCGGCTAATCAGGTGCAACTGGCTGACCGGCACATAGAGCACGGCTTGGGCGGCGTATTCCAAATGCAAAAATTCTTGCAAGGCTGGGCTGCCATCGGCATTTTTCTCGCCCAAGTCCATGTTCACCAGCCCCCGGTAGCGGCCAATGCCATGCTGGCTATGGACTACCGGGTCACCGATATTGAGTTCGCTCAGGTCTTTGATGAGCGCTTCGACATCACTGACTTGCTCTTGCTTTTTGCGTCGGCGCACACTGGCCCCGGCGGAGAACAATTCGGTCTCGGTGATGAAGTCGATGCCCTGCTCTGGGCAAGAAAACCCCACAGCCAAGGCGGCAGTAGCCATGCCCAACGGCTCTGGGCTAGCGGCAAAGGCGGCCAGCGAGTCAAACACCACCGGCTGCACCTTGCCTGCACGCAGAAAGTCGAGCAGGCTCTCGCGGCGGCCATCGCTTTCGGCCAACAGCAGCACGCGCTGCGGGGTGTTGGCAATATGGGCGCGCAAGCGGGCCAGTGGCTCCTCAGCGCCGCGCACCACCGACACATCCTTGATGGCTTGGATGTCGGATGCGCCTGCTGCGGCATCGCTGCTGGCGGGGCGCAGCGCCAGTTGCGCATGGGCCTTACACTGGCCGTAGAACTGTTCGGCACTCAAAAACAGCGCTGACGGGGGCAACACCGGGCGTTCTGGGTCGCCCTGTACGAGGCGATAGCGGTCTTGGGTGTCTTGCCAGAAGCGCTGGAACACGGGTTCTAAATCGCCGTGCAGCACCACGGTGGCGTTTTCGCCCAAGTAGTCGAACACGGTGGCGGTGTCGTCAAAGAACAGCGGCAAGTAATACTCGATGCCCGCCGTGGCTACGCCGTTGCCCATGTCTTTGTAGATGCGGCTTTTGGTCGGGTCGCCATCCAGCAGTTCGCGCCAGCGGCTGCGAAATTTAGCCCGCGCTGGCTCGTCCATCGGAAATTCGCGCCCCGGCAGTAAGCGCACTTCGGGCACCGGGTACAGGCTGCGCTGGGTGTCGGGATCAAAGGTGCGGATGCTGTCGATTTCATCATCGAACAAATCCACGCGGTAGGGCACGGGCGAACCCATAGGGAACAGATCCATCAGGCCACCGCGCACGGCATACTCGCCGGGGCTAACCACTTGCGTCACATGGTTGTAGCCCGCCAGCGTGAGTTGGGCGCGGAATTTGGCTTCGTCCAGCTTTTGCCCGACCTTGAAGTGGAAGGTGTAGCCCGCCATAAAGCTTGGCGGTGCCAGCCGGTACAGCGCCGTCGTGGCGGGCACAATCACCACATCTGCGCCGGTATCTTGCGTTTTTTGCCGGATGCGCCACAGAGCAGCCAAGCGCTCGCTGATCAAATCTTGGTGCGGTGAAAAGGTATCGTAGGGCAGGGTTTCCCAGTCTGGAAACAACGCGCAGCGCAAGCCGGGGGCAAAAAAGGCCAGCTCATCGAGGAGACGACCAGCATCGCTGGCATCAGCGGTGACGATAGCGGTGGTGCGCTGGGCGGCCTGTTCACGCTGGCCTAGGCGGGCCAGCAGCAGGGCGTCGGCACTGCCCACAGGGCGGGGAAGGGTAAAACGTTTGCCGGGGGAGAGTTTGGGGAGTTCCATGCGCTCAAGGGGAAAGTGGCCGCGCCACGACCCCGATGGCGCAAACTGTGCACACACCGCCCGCGACGGGAAGCGGCAATTTTAGAATGCTGCCATGACTGCCCCCCTGCCCTCACCCCAAAACCTGCCCGCCCACCCTACCACGCCTCCGCGTTTTTGGGCGGTGATTCCTTGTGCGGGCAGCGGTAGCCGCGCCCTGTCTGCGGATCAGGCCAGTGCAGCCGCCCCCTTGCCCAAGCAATACCAGCCCGTGGCGGGCCAACCTTTGGTGCTGCATACCTTGGCGGCTTTTGCGCTGGTACCACGGGTACAAGCCACGCTGGTGGCGGTGGCCGCTGGAGACCACTTTTTGGCGGCCTACCCTGCGCCCTCCTTCTTTTTGGCAGAATGCGGCGGCCCCACCCGCGCCGACACCGTGCTGGGCGGCTTGCGCACCTTGCGCCAGCGCGGTGCCCAAGAGCAAGATTGGGTGCTGGTACACGATGCCGCACGCTGCCTGATTACGCCGCAACAAATTGATGCGCTGATAGATGCTTGCGCCACCGATGGCGTCGGTGGCCTGTTGGCGCACAAACTGGCCGATACCCTCAAAACCGCCACCAGCGGCCCGGCGGGTTTGCGCGTGGGCAGCACCTTAGACCGCAGCGACAAATGGCTGGCGCAAACGCCCCAAATGTTCCGTCTTGGGCCGTTGTGTCGGGCGCTGGAGCACTTGGGGCCAGCGGCCACCGACGAGGCCAGCGCCATCGAGGCGATGGGGCTGCACCCACGCTTGGTACCAGCCAGCGCGCTCAATTTCAAGGTCACGTATCCCGAAGATTTTGCGCTGGCCGAGGCCGTACTCACCCAGCGCGCCCACGGTGCCACGCTAGAACGCTTTGGCGGCGACCGGGGCTTGGCCAGCGATGCGCCACACCGCACTATTTTTTAAGGACGATTGGCATGAACTTTAGAATTGGCGAAGGCTGGGACATCCATGCCTTGGTGCCGGGACGCCGCTTAGTGCTCGGTGGCATTGAGATAGCCCACCACAGTGGCCTACTGGGGCACTCGGATGCCGATGCATTGTTGCACGCTATCACCGATGCCGTGTTGGGGGCAGCAGCGTTGGGCGATATTGGCAGCCATTTTCCAGACACCGATGCCACCTTTCGCGGGGCCAACTCGATGGTGCTGCTAGCCGAAGCCGTGCGCCAAGTGCGCGCCCAAGGCTACGAGATTGGCAATATCGACAGCACCATCGTGGCGCAAGCACCGCGCATGGCCGCACACATCCCCGCCATGCGCCAAGCCATTGCCCAAGCACTGGGGTTGCAGACAGCACAGATCAACATCAAAGCCAAAACCGCCGAGCGCCTCGGCCCCGTAGGCCAAGGGCTGGCCATTGAAGCCCGTGCCGTAGCCTTGCTGTTTAGCTCTGTACCGAGTGAGGGCGCGGCGGCAGCTTGCGCTTGATCTGCGGGCGTTGCAGGCGTTGTTGTGGGTCAGTGCCATCAGGCAAATCACGGACGCGTTGCAGTTGTACATGGGCTACTAAGCCCCCCGCAGCAGAATTTGCCAAGGCAAACACCCCACCCATACGCTGCACGGTTTTCTCCACAATCGACAGGCCCAACCCCGCGCCAGCAGCCGCAGTGCGTGCCAAATCGCCGCGAAAAAATGGTTTTGTTAAGTTAGACAACTGCTCAGGCGAGACGCCCAAGCCGTGGTCGCGCACCTTGATAACCACCCAGTTTTCATTGCCTTTAGCCACCATATCCACATGGGCAATACCCGCACTGTCCGGGGTTTTGCCATAGCGGCGGGAATTTTCTAGCAGATTAGAAAGAATGCGCGCCAGCTCTACCTCGTCGGCCAGCACGTTCAGGTCTTCGGGCACCTCGACCGTGATTTGCAACTCGCGGTGGTCTTGCACGGCATAAACGCAGGAGGCCACTACGGCATGGAGGTTGACCGGCTTGAGCGTCACCTGGCCAGGGCGGGCGTAATCCAAAAATTTGTCGATGGTGGCATCCAGCTGCACGATATCGGCCACCATGTGCTCACGGGCCACTTCGTCAGAGACGCTCATTTCGGTCTCTAGCCGCAAACGCGCCAGCGGCGTGCGCAGGTCGTGTGAGATGCCCGCCAGCATGACGGCGCGGTCTTGCTCTAACTTAGCTAGTTTTTCGGCCATGCGGTTAAAGCCAATATTGACCTGGCGGATCTCATTGGTAACAGCCTCTTCGTCTAAATGGCTGGCAGAAAAATCGCCACCTTGCACCTTGTTGGCAGCGTAAGACAGCTGCTTGAGTGGCTGGTTAATCAGTCGGGCAATGGTGGCCGCACCGGCCAGTGACAGCACCCCCGCCGTCACTAACCAGAACAGCCAAGTTTTATCGTTGGTTGGTTGCAACCGCGACAGCTCCATGCGCAGCCAGTGGGCCTGTCTACCCGTGCTAAAACCTATCCATAAACCCGGCTCGCTATTGACGCTACCGGCCATGATCGTGCTAGGTCCCAACTGCGCGGACAAGGTCTGGCCCAGCAGTTTGCTGCTGGCCGACGACGACAACGGGGTAAATTGGTCTTCAGGCAAGCGCATTTGGATGCGCAAACCTTCTTGCTCGGCCAAAGCTTTGAGCAGCGGGGTACGCGCCAGTGGATCGGCATAGAGCAAGGCCGTGCGACTCAGTTGCACCAACGAGGTCAATTGTTGCGCTATGTGCAAACTGCGCGGCTCAAATCCCAACGCCCGCATGGTTTGTAGCCAAGCCAGAATGCTCACCACCAGCAACAAGCCGAGCAAAAAGAAGGTACGCCAAAACAGGTTCAGGCGCATCCGCTTGCTGGCTTCGCGCTGCCTTTTGCTCGACTCCAGCGGAGCCGGGCTGATAGCGTCGGGGTATACGCTGTGGCTCATGGCTGCGCACGCCCCCCACCATTAAGACTTGCCATCGGGCACAAAAACGTAGCCTATACCCCACACCGTTTGGATATAACGTGGCGCAGCGGGATCGTCTTCGATCAACTTGCGCAGGCGCGATATTTGTACATCCAAGCTGCGATCAAAGGGTTCAAACTCGCGGCCACGGGCCAGCAGTGCCAACTTCTCGCGCGACAGCGGTTGGCGCGAGTGGCGCACCAGCGCCTTCAGCATGGCAAACTCACCCGTGGTCAGAGACAACTCCTCACCTGTTTTTTGCAAGGTGCGCGTAGTCAAATCAAAGGTGAAGGGGCCAAAGGCCACCACTTCATCCTCTGCCGAGGGCGCGCCCGGCGCTTCTTGCAGTGGGCGGCGGCGCAGCACGGCATGGATGCGCGCCAGCAGCTCACGCGGGTTAAAGGGCTTGCCCAAGTAGTCATCTGCGCCCACTTCAAGGCCCACAATACGGTCGACATCCGCGCCTTTGGCGGTGAGCATGATGACGGGCGTGCGGTCATTGGAAGCGCGCAAACGCCGACAAATCGACAAACCGTCCTCGCCGGGCATCATGAGATCGAGCACGATCAAATCGACGCTATCGCGCAGCAACACCCTGCTTAAGGCCTTACCGTCTTCGGCTACCATGGTCTCAAAACCCTCTTGTGCCAGATAGCGGCGCAACAGGTCGCGGATGCGTGCATCGTCATCGACGATCAAGATTTTATCGGCCCGGTGGTTGGTGCCTGCCATATCGGGAGCCCTGCGGTTGTTTGTAACAACAGCAATTGTTACCAGTTTGTACGGCCTCACTTTGGTTTTTTAGGCCATTGGCTAACTAAAGGTTACAAGTTTTGCCATTGAGTCACATTACTGGCCCCTCCAACCAGTGCTGTGGGGCCGTACGAGGGCCTTACTGGGCGGCCCAACCGCCATCCATGTTCCAAGCCACACCGCGCACATTGTTGGCTGCCGATGAGCAGAAAAACACAGCCAACGCGCCCAGCTCCTCTGGCGTCGTGAACTGCATGGACGGCTCTTTTTCACCCAGTAGCTGGCGCGTAGCGTCTTCGTTGGAAATGCCCAATGCAGCCGCCTTGGCATCTACCTGCTTTTGCACCAGCGGCGTCAGCACCCAGCCGGGGCAAATCGCATTGCAGGTGATGCCAGTGGTAGCGGTCTCTAGTGCAGTCACCTTGGTCAGGCCAACCAAGCCATGCTTGGCTGCTACATAGGCTGACTTTTGCGCCGAGGCCACCAAGCCATGCACCGAGGCCAAATTGATGATGCGCCCCCAGTTGGCGGCCTTCATCGCGGGCAAGGCCAAGCGGGTGGTATGAAAAGCGCTGCTCAGGTTGATGGCAATGATGCTGTCCCAACGCTCGGCAGGGAAATCCTCAATGTTGGCTACATGCTGGATGCCCGCGTTGTTCACCAAAATGTCTATCGCGCCAAACTCAGCTTGGCAATAGCCAAACATGGCTTCAATCTCGCTGGCACGCGACATATCGGCACCGTGGTAGCCCACGCGGGCACCACTGCCTTGGGTAGCGGCCAGCACTTCGGCGCGTGGCGCATCCACGTCACCAAAACCATTAAGTACGACGTGGGCACCTTGGCTGGCTAATGCCTTGGCAATGCCTAAACCAATGCCGCTGGTAGAGCCGGTGACGAGCGCAGTTTTGCCTTTAAGCATGAAATCTCCTAGGAATGAATTACGATGGAAAGAGAAGGTATTGGCATCCTGAGCCATTATCCCGCCATGTTTCACGGAACTACCCCCATGCTTGAACCTACGCTGAACTACGTACCCTGTCCTTTGGCCGCCCCCGCTGGCCAGCCTGAGGCAGTGCGCCGCATGGCCTATTGGGAATGGAACGCCACCGGCAACCCCCACCATCCGCATGTGGTGCTCTGCGTACACGGTTTGGCCCGCCAAGGGCGCGATTTTGATGTGCTGGCACGCGCTCTTAGCCCCTATGCCCGCGTCATTTGCCCCGATGTGGCAGGCCGTGGCCAAAGCGACTGGCTGGCCGACCCACAGGGCTACCAAATACCCCTGTATGTGGCGGATATGCTGGGCTTGCTGGCCCAACTGCACCAACAGGCACCCATCACCACGCTCGATTGGGTGGGCACCAGCATGGGCGGCTTGATTGCGCTGGGGCTACTAGGCCAGCCGGGCCTGCCTTTGCCGGTACCGGTGCGCCGTTTGGTGCTCAATGATGTCGGGCCGGTGATTGAATGGGAGGCGCTGGCGCGCATTGGCGAGTACGTGGGGCAAATGGAGCAATTTGACTCTCTGGAACAAGCCGCTGATGCCCTGTGGGGGATGTCGGGCAACCATTTTGGCCCACACACACGCCAGCAGTGGCTCGATTTGTGTGCGCCCCAACTGCGCCCACGGCCCGAAGGGGGCCTGACCCTGCATTACGACCCAGCCATTGCCGTGCCCTTTCGCGCCTTAGCCCAAGCCACCCCGGAGATGGCCCAAGCCGGAGAGGCGGCGATGTGGCAACTTTATGAGCACATCACGGCACAAACTTTGCTGCTGCGTGGCGCACAATCGGATCTGCTGTCTTCAGCCACCGCCGCTGCCATGACCCAGCGCGGCCCCCAAGCCCGTTTGGTTGAGTTTGATAATGTCGGGCATGCCCCCACCTTGGTAGTAGCCGAACAGGTGGCTGTGGTGCGTGATTTTTTATTCCCGGCCCATGAGCCAAGGTAGTGAGTGCATGACCGTTTCTCCCAGCCCCGCGCTTGATATTTTGTCCTTGCCCGAACCGGTGGCACCCGTGGCCCCGCTGATTGTGGCCACCTCCCAGACCCTGCCGGAGCAAGAAAATGCCCTCATCCGCGCCCGCGCTTTTGCCGAGCCGCTGATTGCCGACGAAAACCTAGCCACCGGCGAAAACGCCCTTGCCCATGCTGATGCCGTAGCCGCCATCCTCGAAGTGATTGGTGGCTCCGAGGCCATGCAGGCGGCCAGCTACTTGGTGCATGCCTGTATGCACCTGAACAAGCCTGAAGAGGTCATTGCCAAAGCCTTCGGCCAGAACTTTGCCACCTTGGCGGTGGAAACCACCAAACTGATGCGGGTGCAAGAGCGCGCGCGGGCCGTACATCCGTCGGTGCAGCAGGTCAACGACCCGGCCGTGCAAACCGAAAATGTACGCAAAATGCTGCTGGCGTTCTCACGCGACTTGCGCGTGGTGATGCTGCGGCTGGCCTCGCGCCTGCAAACCCTGCGCTACCACGCAGCCAGCAGCACGCCAGTGCCCCCCAGCATCTCGCACGAAGCGCTGCACGTTTTTGCACCACTGGCCAATCGCTTGGGTATCTGGCAAATCAAGTGGGAGATGGAAGACCTGGCCTTTCGCTTTCTGGAGCCACAAACCTACCGCGAAGTGGCCCGCCTGCTCGACGAGAAACGTGCTTGGCGCGAAGTCTATATGGCGCAACTGCGCGCCAGAGTAGAGTCTGAACTGCGCGCACGCAGCATCAGTGCCAGCGTGCAAGGGCGGCCCAAGCATATTTACAGCATCGTCAAAAAGATGCGCGGCAAATCGCTGCATTTTGACCAGTTGTTTGACCTACGCGCCTTGCGCGTGATTGTGCCCAGCGTGCACGATTGCTATGCCGCCCTCAGTTGGATTCATGCCCAATTTGAATCCATTGCCGAGGAGTTTGACGACTACATCGCCCGGCCCAAACCCAATGGCTACCAATCGCTGCATACCGTCGTCTATGACGAAGGCGGGCGCACCATTGAGATTCAAATTCGCACCCAAGCCATGCACGACCACGCCGAGCACGGTGTGGCCGCACACTGGGCCTACAAAGAGGCGGGCAGCAAGGGCTACGTGGGGGTCTCGGCCAATGGCGACTACGACAGCAAAATTGCCGTACTGCGCCAATTGCTGGCTTGGGAACGCGACTTGGTGGGCGCACCTCAGCAAGAAGGCTTGTTTGATGACCGCATCTATGTGCTCACGCCCGACGCGGCCATTGTTGAATTGCAGCAAGGCTCCACGCCGGTCGATTTTGCCTATGCCGTACACACCAACTTAGGCCACCGCTGCCGGGGGGCCAAGATCAACGGCAACATGGTGCCGCTCAACACCCAGTTGCAAAACGGCCAAACAGTAGAGATCATCGCCACCAAAGAAGGCGGCCCATCACGCGATTGGCTCAACGCCGATTTAGGCTACCTCAACAGCAATCGGGGCCGCGCCAAGGCCAGAGCGTGGTTCAACGCCCGCGCCCTGCACGAAACCGTGGCCCGTGGCCGCGAAGCAGTGGAAAAACTGTTGCAGCGCGAAGGCAAAACGGCCCTGAAACTGGACGATCTGGCCGGACAGTTGGGCTTCAAATCAGCCGACGCGCTGTTTGAAGTGGTGGGCAAAGATGAGTTCTCGCTGCGCAACATCGAAAATCTGCTGCGCCCCCCGGAGCCGCCCCCCGATATTGAAGACTACCTGCTGCAAAGAAAAGCCCGCTACGCCGACCGCACGCCCAAAGGCGGCGTGCTGGTGGTGGGTGTCGATTCGCTGATGACGCAGTTAGCCAAATGCTGCAAACCAGCGCCGCCCGACGAGATTTGTGGCTTTGTCACCCGTGGCAAAGGGGTCAGCGTTCACCGGGCCGATTGCAGCAACTTCCATGAACTGGCCGCACGCACGCCTGAGCGCCTGATTGAGGTCGAATGGGGCCTGCCCAAAAAATCGGACGTGGCTTCGGTCTATCCGGTCGATGTCATGGTGCAAGCCTCCGACCGCCAAGGCTTGCTGCGCGATATCTCCGAGGTTTTTGCCAAAGAGAAGGTCAACGTGGTTGGTGTGCAAACCCAGAGCGTCAAGGGCACAGCTTGGATGACCTTCACCGTAGAGGTTTCGGATGCTGGCCGTCTGCGAAAGGTGCTGGCTGCGGTGGCGATGGTGCCTTGTGTGCGCTCGGCGCGCCGCCGCTGAAACTTTTTTGCATAAAAAACGGAGGCTGGCGTTTTTATGGTGCTACAATAGCGTTCTCTGTTGATGCAGACAGAGGCGCGTAGCTCAGCTGGTTAGAGCACCACCTTGACATGGTGGGGGTCGTTGGTTCGATTCCAATCGCGCCTACCAATTTTCCGCCAAAAGCGGCACAAAAAACCTTTCAGATTTCGGTCTGAAAGGTTTTTTTGTTTCTGCGCGCCTAAGCGCTATGCTTGCCAGCATGGCTCAACTCATGGATTCCTTTTTTCGCGCCTTGGCGTATTGCATGCTGCCGCGTGTGATTGCTTGGTCTTTGCTACCTTTGCTGCTGATAGCTGCGCTGGCCGTGGGTGGTGGCTACCTCTACTGGCAAGAAGCCGTACAGGCCATGCGCGCCACCTTGGAGGCTACCAGTTGGCTTGGTTTTGTCTGGAGTTGGCTAGAGCAGCGCGGCCTGAGTAATGTCACACAGCTGCTGGCCCCGATCATGGTGGCCGTGCTGGTCACACCCGTGATTGTGCTGGTCTCGCTGCTCACGGTGGCCTTTTTAATGACGCCCGCGTTGGTGGCGTTGGTCGGGCAACGGCGCTTTCCAGCCTTGGAGCGCCTGCAAGGCGGCTCGTTGCTGCACAGCATAGCGGCTTCTATTGGCGCAACACTGCTGGCGCTGGCGGCACTGTTGTTGTCTATGCCCTTGTGGCTGATTCCGCCGCTGGTGCTGATCGTGCCGCCCTTGATCTGGGGTTGGCTGACCTACCGCGTCATGGCCTTGGATGCCTTGGCAGAACACGCCAGCAACGCCGAATGCCAAGAACTGCTGCGCCGCCACCGCATGACCCTGCTGCTGATGGGCGTGATTTGTGGCTATCTGGGGGCCGCCCCGGCCATTGTCTGGGCCTCCGGGGTGCTGTTTGTGGCCGCCTTCTTCATTCTGGTGCCCTTGGCCATCTGGATTTACACCTTGGTATTTGCCTTTTCGTCTTTGTGGTTTATCCATTTTTGCTTGGCAGCGCTGCAACAATTGCGTGCGGAGCAGCGGGCTGCCGCCACAGACGGGCCGCTGCCCACCATAGCCACCCTGCCCGAAAGTGCCGAGTTGCCGCCACCCCCTGTTCTGCCGCCTTCTGTTTCCTGAAAAAGCAACACCTATATGCAAAAATTCGGTCTCATCATCGTTGGCGATGAAATCCTCTCAGGCAAGCGTGCCGACAAGCATCTGCCCAAAATCATTGAGCTGCTGGCCGCACGCGGTTTGGCATTGTCTTATGCCGACTATGTGGGCGACGACCCCGAACGCATC
>JAIESZ010000201.1 GCA_019745615.1 Burkholderiaceae bacterium | reverse complement strand
TCCCATTTTTCTTGGTGGCTGTAGGCAATCTCTTTGGCGTAGTGCAAAAAATCGACTTGGATGCCCAACTGGTCTTCGGCGTGCTGGATGGCATCGCGCCCCAACTGGCAGTGGGTTTTCATGATCTCAAACTCCTCAGGCGTCAGGCGTCCCGGTTTGAGCAAGATGCGGTCGGGGATGCCAACTTTGCCGATGTCGTGCAGTGGTGCCGATTTGAACAGCAGGTCGATGGTCTCGTCATCAAGGAAATCCCGAAAGCGTGGGTGGCTTTGCAGATGCCGCGCCAACAGCCGCACATAGTGTTGGGTGCGCCGGATGTGGTTGCCGGTGTCGTTGTCGCGGGTTTCGGCCAGCGAGGCCATCGCCAAAATGGTCACGTCCTGAATCGCGGCCAGCGCTTGGCCCCGGCGCTTGACTTCGGCTTCTAGGTAGGCGTTTTGGTCTTTTAAAAAATCAGCCGCTGCCTTGACTTGCAACTGTGTGGCTACGCGGGCTAGCACCACGGGCGGATTCACGGGCTTGGTGATGAAGTCCACCGCGCCCATCTCTAGCCCCTGGGTCTCGTCTTGGGTGCCGGTCATGGCAGTTAAAAAGATGATCGGGATGTCGCGGGTGGTGGGCTGCGCCTTGAGCCGCTGGCAGACGTCGTAGCCCGACAGGCCGGGCATCATGATGTCGAGCAAGATCAGATCGGGAGGGTGCTCGCCGCTGGCAATGGCGATGGCTTTTTCACCATTGTTGGCAGCCACCACGCGGTACAGGCCGCGCAGCAATCCGGCAATCAGGGTCAGATTGTCGGGCATGTCATCGACGACAAGGATGGTGGCTTTGGTGCGGGCGGCTGTTGCGGTCACGGTGCGCTTTCCTAGGCCATCGTAGTGCTTTCAGGCACCCTGTGGTGGATGGCCATCGCTGGCGATGCGGCCATCCACCAGCTCCACCTGTCGGTCGCAGCGCGCAGCCAGTCGGGGGTCGTGGGTGACCACGATAAAGGTGGTGCCGCGCTCGGCATGGATGCGCCGCAGCAGGGCAAACACCTCGCTGGAGGAGGCGGTGTCGAGGTTGCCGGTAGGCTCATCGGCCAGCACCAGCGGCGGTTCCATGATGAGGGCGCGGGCAATGGCTACGCGCTGCTGCATACCGCCAGAGAGTTCATTGGGGCGCTTGTGCAGCGCGTGGCCCAAGCCCACGGCATCCAAGAGGCTGCGGGCGCGCTCCTCTTCGCGGGCGCTAATGTGGCCTTCGGCCATCAAGGCCGGCAGGGTGACGTTCTCTAGCGCTGAAAACGCAGGCAGCAGGTGGTGAAACTGAAAGACAAAGCCCAGCAGGCGGCGTCGGCGCAGGGTGAGTTGGGCATCACTGAGGCCCTGCACGGCCTCACCGGCCAGTTGGTAGCTGCCACTGGTCAGGGGTTCGAGCAGCCCCAAGATATTGAGCAAGGTGCTTTTGCCAGAGCCAGAGGGGCCAATCAGGGCAATAAACTCGCCGCGCTGCACTTGCAGGTCAAGGCCGTGCAGCACCTCGGATTCGCTGGGTTGGCCGACGTGGTAGCGCTTGGTCACGCCTTGCAGGGTGATGAGGTTTTGGGCCGCACCAGAGCCGGGCGATGGTGGCAGGGGCAAAAGCGTTGTCATAGGCGGATAGCCTGTGCCGGGTCAAGTGCGGCGGCCCGGCGCGCTGGGGCAATGGCGGCCAGCACGCCACAGACGGTAGCAATCAACGCCACCTGCAAGCCGGTGCGGGGCGGCAGGCTAATGACAAACAGTGGCAGGCCATCCGAGCCACGCACAAAATGCGTGAATACCCAAATCAGTGCCACGGCCAAGGCCAGCCCCAGTGCCGATCCAATGGCACCCAGCACCGCCCCTTGCAGCAAAAACACGCGCAAAATCTGTCCACGGGTAGCGCCCATAGCGCGCAAAATGCCGATTTCACGGCCTTTTTGCACTACCGACACCACCAGCACGCTGGCAATACCCAGTACCACCACGGCCAGCACCACCGCCCGGATGATGCTGGTGCTGATCGATTGCGCGTTCAGGGCCGACACCAGTTGGGCGTTGTTCTCTTGCCAACTCTCGATTTTGTACGGAAACTGGCGGCGCAGCGTATCGGTGATGGCTTGGGCCACCCAAACGTCGTGCAGCGTTATATCGAGACCCGTGGCTCCGCCGGGCAGGGCCAGCAGGTTTTGTGCAGCGCGCAGCGGCACGATCACGGTGCGTCGGTTTAGGTCTTTGATGCCCAAATCCACCAACGCCGTCACGCGCACGGCCTCGCTCAGGCTGCCCGTTTGCACCGTCAGGCGGTCACCTACGCGCAGGCCCAAGTCTTGCGCCAGTTCACGGCCAATGATGGCCTCGCCCGGTGCCAGCCGTGCCGTACCGCTCACCACCTTGCCGCGCAAGCCAATCATGCGGTCGTAGCGCTCTAGCTCGACGCCCATCAGCGCAATCGACTGCACGGCCTCGCCGCGCAGCGCCAGCCCAGAGCCAGACACCATGGGCGAGACCCCGGCTACGCCCGGCCATTGCTCTAGCAGTGGCATCAGTGCTTGCCAGTTGGCCACCGAGCGCAGGCGCTGGGCGCGGGGCTGCACATCGCTCAGGGTGGTGGTGCCGCTTTGGCGGACAGCAGAACGGATCACGACGTCATCGGGGGCGCGCACACTGATGTGGGCTTGCGCCCCCAGCGTTTTGGCCAAGGTGTTGCTTTGCAAGCCGTTGATAAGGGCTGAGATATAGGCAATTACTGCCACCCCAGCCGCCACGCCCACCATGATAAGCAGGGTTTGCATTCGGCCCTCGCGCAAAAAGCGCAGAGCGACGCGCAGTTCAAAGCCAAGCCACATCACGGTGCGGCCTCAACGGCCCATGGCGTTGGTCATGGCCGAGCCAGCCTCGCCGCCGGTTTTGCCTGCTGCTGGGCTGCCCGATAGGGCTGTGCTGGGCGTCCAAGCCATAGGCCGTGCCTGTACCCGTTGCCCGGCCTTTAGGCTGGCGCTGTGCAGCACGGTGTCGCCATCGCGCAAGCCGTCCAGCACTTCTACGGCATCGAGCGTGCGCAGGCCTAGGCGCAGCTTGCGCACTTGGGCTTGGCCTTCGTGCAGCACCAGCACGGTGGCTTCGTGGCCCGTGGGTGTGCTGCCGGGGCGCAGGGCCGATAGCGGCAGCGCTAAGGCGCGCTCACGCCGGGCGGTTTCTACCTCCACCGAGAGCGTCATGTCTTCGCGCAGATAGGCGGGGGCCTGTTGCGTCAGCGCCAGTTTGACCTCAATGGCACCGCGCTGCGCATCGACCGCTGGGGCTATCGACAGCACCTGCGCCGCAAAGGGCTGTGCCGGAAAGGCATCGGCCACCACGCTGGCGGGCTGGCCGGGCTGGAGCTGGTCTAAAAAGCGCTCATCCACTTGCGCCACCAGTTGCGTGGGGCCAGCCAGCGCCAGCCGCAGCAGGGCTTTGCCCGCCTGCACGATCTGGCCCGGTTCTACGCTGCGCTGCAATACTTGTGCGGCCAGTGGGGCGCGCAGTTGCGTTTGTTCTAGCCGGGCTTGGGCGCTGGCAGTGGCGGCGCGGGCCGCCTCCCATTGCGCTTGGGCTTGCACGATGTCGCTGCCTGCTTCTGCATTGGCTTGTAGTTGGGCGTGGGCGCTGGTTTGTTGGGCTTGGGCGACGTCTACAGCGCGGCGGGCCTCGTCGCGTTGGGCTTGGCTGTAGAAGCCTTGGGCCACCAGTTGCTCTGCACGAGCAAGCGCCGCTTGGGCGGTGCGCAAGGTGGCGTCGGTTTGCGCTAGGGCGGCTTGGGTGCTGCTGCGGCCTGTGCTGCGCAGCCCAGCCAGCCGGGCTTGGGCTTGGCGTTCAGCGGCCACGGCTTGGGCTAGGGCGCTGCGCAGTTCATCGCTTTCCAATTGGATGAGTACGTCGCCTTGGCGCACGGTTTGGCCTTCTTGCACCCGCACCTGTTGCACGCGCCCGGTGATGGTGCTGCCAATGTCCACCCGCGACAACGTAGCCACCCGTGCCGAGAACTGCAAGGTACGCACCAGCGGCGCAGCCTGCACTTGCACGGCATCGACTTGGGGCGCACGCAGCACGAAGGCGGTGACGAGTCCGGCCCCCAGCAGCAGTGCTGCGGCTAGCACGCCCATAGTGCGCCGCTTCATAGGAGTGTGCCGATAGTTTGCGGCGGCGGTGCTACGCCCAAATGGCGGTAGGCGGCCAACGTAGCCACACGGCCACGCGGCGTGCGCTGCACATAGCCTTGTTGGATGAGGTACGGTTCAATCACATCCTCGATGGTGCCAGACTCCTCGCCAATGCTGGCAGCAATGTTGTCCAGCCCCACCGGGCCGCCATCAAAGCGATGGATCAGCGCCTCTAAAAACTTGCGATCCATCACGTCAAAGCCCTGTGGATCGACATCCAACATCGCCAGCGCCCGCTGCGCGATGTCTTGGGTGATGCTGCCATCGCCCTTGACTTGGGCATAGTCGCGCACGCGGCGCAGCAGCCGGTTGGCAATGCGCGGCGTGCCGCGTGAGCGCTGTGCCAGTTCAAAACCACCCGCCTCGTCCATCGGCGTGCCCAGCAAACGCGCACTGCGCGTGACGATCAGCGCCAGCTCCTCTGGAGTGTAAAACTCTAGCCGGGCCACAATGCCAAAGCGGTCGCGCAGCGGGTTGGTGAGCATCCCGGCGCGTGTCGTGGCCCCGATCAACGTAAACGGTTGCAAGTCCAATTTGATGGAGCGCGCTGCTGGCCCCTCGCCAATCATGATGTCGATTTGATAATCTTCCAGCGCGGGGTAGAGGATTTCTTCCACCACGGGAGATAGGCGGTGGATTTCATCAATAAACAGCACATCGTTGGCCTCTAGGCTGGTCAGCAAGGCTGCGAGGTCTTTGGGTTTTTCTAGCACTGGGCCGCTGGTTTGGCGCAGTTGCACCCCCAGTTCGGTGGCAATGATGTGGCTGAGGGTGGTTTTGCCCAAGCCGGGGGGGCCAAACAGCAGCACATGGTCTAGCGCTTCTTGGCGTTTGCGTGCGGCACCAATAAAAATTTCTAACTGTTCACGCGCCTTGGCTTGGCCGACATACTCTTGCAGCAGTTTGGGGCGCAGTGCGCGCTCAATGGCTTCCTCCTGCGGCGAGGCCGGGGCGGCAGAGACCACGCGCTTGGGCGGTGCGGGGGCAAAATTGTCGGTATGGATGGTCACAGCGGTTCCAGCAGGCAGAGCAGGGGCAAACTATAGCCGTCCTGCTGATGGCCATTTTGCCCCGATGGCAGCGCAGCCAAGTTAAAGTGCGTTTCTGCTTGCCCCCGCCTTCTTGCCATGAAAACCGCCCCTGATTCTTTTTTTCCTGCCTTGCGCTGCCACCGTCCGGCTTGGGCGGTGCTGGTCGGTCTACTTTTATGTTTTCCGGCTGGGGCTGCGCAGCCACCAGCAGCCAAGTCTTCGCCAGCGCCAGCTGCTCCAGCGCCCCTGCGCCTGAGTGATCCGCAAGAGCGCGCTTTGTTGGTTGACCGCATTAACGCCGCCTTAGAGCGCACCAATCAAAAGTACGCCCAGCCCCGGCGCACTCCTTCCCGTCGTGGCAAGGCCCAAGACGAACCTCGCTACACCATTCCTACGCTGGCAGTTGAGTTTGGGGCACCCCCCGCTTCAGCACGGCCTGCCCGCAAGCGCCCGGCAGGCAAACGCTATCTAGCTCCTGCTGCCACCGCTGCTGCCGCCACGGCGGGCATGGCAGGCATCGCAGTGTTGCTGCCCCCAGAGCTACCTGCTGCACTGTTGGCCCCCGCCTCTGTAACGCCTCCTGCTCCATCACCCGCACCGGTAGCTCCGGTGGTGGTCGTGGCTCCCCCAGCTCCAGCTCCAGCTCCAGCTCCAGCTCCAGCTCCAGCTCCAGCTCCAGCCCAGCTTAGGGCGCTACCCTCACAGGAGATAGAAACTGCCAGTGCCAGCCGTCGCTATATTGCCGAGCGCGCTGCCGAGCTGGCTGCCGTACAGGTCTTGGCTCCGTCTGCGTTGGCGGCTTCGTCCTCATCGGGCTATATCGGTAATGTCACCACGGTACCTTGGAGCTATGCCGGGGCCACTGGCCCGCAGGCGTGGGGGCAGCTGCATCCCTCGTTTGCCACCTGTGCCAGCGGCCAGCGCCAATCGCCCATTGCCTTGGCCAAGCCACCAGAGAAATCGGGGCCTACTGCCTCTTTGCCGCTGGGCAATCAAGTGTTTACCGGCGTGCTAGAGCACACAGGCCACTTTTTAGAGTTGGACGTGCAAGGTTTAAGCACCCTGACCTTGCGCGGCATGGAGTGGGAGTTGCAGCGCGTGCAAACGCGCTACCCGGCAGAAGAGCGCATTGGCCCCACCGAGGGCGTGGTGATGGCAGTAGATTTGCTCTACCGTGCCCCCACCAGCCAGTGGGCGGTGGTGTCGGTGCCATTGCGGCTGGGAGCCGCCAACCCGTTTTTGGCCCAGTTGTGGACGCATCTGCCGCTGCACGCGGGTGAGCGCGTGCCCTTGTCGCCGGGCGAATTGCAGCTCTATGACTTGCTGCCCGCCCAGCGGCACTACTACCAATATTTAGGCTCTCTGACCACGCCCCCCTGTACTGAGGGCGTGTTGCGGCTGGTACTCAAAACCCCCGGTACGGTGGCACCTGAGCAGCTCCAGCGCCTCATGGCCCTGCTGCCGCCCCATGCCCGGCCACCCCAGCCCCTGTATGGCCGCCAAGTGCTGGTGGGGCCGTAAACACGTTCTCAGCTTTAATCGAGCTTGACACCAATTTTGGTGATGAGCTTGCCCCACTTCTCGCGCTCACTGCGCACGAAGGTGGCCATTTGCTCGGCAGTGCCGGGCAGAGGCTCTACGCCCAGTGCTTGCAGTTTGGCCTTAACCGGGGTAGATCCCAAGGCACTTTGCAGGGCTTGTGAGAACTGTGCCGTGGCTTCTTTGGAGGTGCCAGTGGGTACCACCAGCCCTTGCCACGCATAGCCTTCAAAACCCTTGATGCCTTGCTCTTGCATGGTCGGCACATCGGGCATGGTAGGCACGCGCTGCGGGCTGGCTACGCCAATCGCCTTGACCTTCTTGCCATTGATGAAAGAATAGGCCGTAGAGCTTTCTACCCACATGGCCGACACTTGGCCGCCAATCACATCTTGGATGGCCGGGGCCGCCCCCTTGTAGGGCACATGGGTCAGTTTGAGGCCGCTTTGTTCCCGGAACAACTCGCCCACCAGATGGTGCGGGCTGCCCAGCCCCACCGAGGCCCAGTTCACCCCGTCGGGCTGGCTCTTGGCCCAAGCCATAAACTCTTTCAAGTTGTTGGCGGGCACATTGTTGGACACCACCAAAAACAGCGGAAAGCGCACCAGCAGCCCTACCGGCTGAAAGTCCTTCTCGGCGTTGTAGGCCAGTTTGCTAAACAACGTGGGGTTGGCGGCCAACGTGGCAAAGTCGGCGGTAAACAGGGTATTGCCGTAATCTTTAGAGCGGGCCGCATATTCGGCGGCAATGTTGGTACCGGCACCGGGCTTGTTGGTGACGATGATGCTGCGGTTCAGGCTTTTGCCCATTTCATCGGCAATGGTGCGGGCCACCACGTCCGAACCACCGCCAGCGGCATAGCCCACCACCCATTCAATCGTTTTTTGCTGGGCACTGGCCGTAAAAGAACCAGCGGCGATAGCCAAGCCGAGCAAAGAGCCGATGAAGTGTTTGCGTTGCATGAAATTTGTCTCCTATTTATTTATTGGTATAGATCAGTGCCGGGTTGCGCTTTAGGCGTCGGTGTGCACCGGAGCCACCGGGGTAATGGCAGCGCGGCCTGCCATCGAGGCCGATTCGGTCGATGCACTCTGGCCACGGGCCAGTTGCAGCGCTTGGGCCAGCACGGCGTTATTGCCAATGTGGTTGGCCAGCAGCAGCACCAGTCGGGCATTCATGGCATGGCTTTGCGCCGTGGTCAGGCCTTGGTGGGCGGTGAGCAGGGCTTCATAAAAATCGTCGTATGACGACAGGGTAGGCTGGGTATTGAGCATGGCGGCAGACTCCGGATTCAAGATTGGCAAGGGATGGCGGTAGCCGTGGCGGTGGCTAAAGCGGCACGCACGGCGGCTTCGGTGGGGTTGCGCCAGCGGGCGCAAACATGCTGGTCTGGGCGGATCAGATAGGCAGTGCCGGGGCGGGCATCCAAGCGTTGGGCAGCCAGCCATTGCACATCCTCAATGTCTTGGTCGATGGACAACGCCTGCACATGGGGCAGGCCGTGCGCCCAAGCGGGCACCTCGCCAAACACCAGCAGCGTGAAATCCATACCCAACTGGCGCAGCAGCCAACCGGGCTGGCCGTTGCGGCGCACTGGGGCGTCTAGCAGCACTGTGCCGGGCACTTGGGTACCAGCAAAGTGATCGACATCCGGGGTGTTCAAGGTAGAGTGGTGCAGCGTGGCTGGAACCGACAAGCGCCCGCTGTTAACAATGCGCCGTGCAAAAGCGTGGTCGCGGGCCAAGTCCAGCGTGGCGTCGCGGAACAGGCGGCTGATTTCGCTCTTGGGCGTGATGAAGTCGGTGGCGCGGGTCGAGTTGAGCAGGTTCTCGTCGGCGGCATATTCGCGCTCTGGGCCATAGGTGGCTAGCAGCTCCACCCCAGCGCGGCCTTTGAGCACCCAATCGAGCTTCCAAGACAGGTTGTCGGTGTCTTGCACGCCGCTGTTGGCCCCCCGTGCGCCAAAGGGCGAGACGCCGTGCGCGCAGTCACCGGCAAACAGCACCCGGCCATGCACAAAGCTTTCCATGCGCAGGCAGGCAAAGGTATACACGCTGGCCCACTCTAGGGTGAACTCGGCGTCTTTGCCCAGCAGCGCTTGCACGCGTGGGATGATGTTTTCGGGCTTCTTTTCTTCTTCTGGGTCAGCATCCCAGCCCAATTGGAAGTCGATGCGCCACATACCATCGGGCTGCATGTGCAGCAGCACGCTTTGTCCGGGGTGAAACGGTGGGTCAAACCAGAACCAGCGCTCGGCGGGAAAGTCCGCCTTCATCTTCACATCGGCAATCAAAAAGCGGTCTTGGAAGATGCGGCCCTTGCTCTCTAGGCCCATCAGGCCGCGCATGGTAGAGCGGGCACCATCGCAAGCAATCACCCAGTCGGCATTGATCTGGTAGGGGCCGTCGGGGGTGTCGATGGTCAGCAAGGCACCATCGCCGCGTGGGTCAATGGCCGTGACTTTGTTGTCCCAGCGGATTTCAATCTGCGGCAGTTGCAGGCAGCGCTCGACCAAATAGGCTTCGCAGTAATACTGCTGCAAATTGATAAAGGCCGGGCGCTCGTGGCCTTCCTCAGGCAGCATGTCAAATTGGTACACCAGCTCGTCATGGAAGAACACTTTGCCCAAGTTCCACGACACGCCTTTGTCCACCATCGGTTGGCCCACGCCCAAGCGATCCCAAATTTCCAGCGCACGCTTAGAAAAGCACAGCGCCCGCGAGCCAATCGACAAGCGGTGATCGTTGTCCAGCACCACCACCCGGTGGCCGCGTTGGGCCATGTCAATGGCCATGCTCAGGCCCACCGGCCCAGCACCAATCACCACAATCGGGTGCTGCACGGGTTGGGCGGCATCCTGATCGGGGGAGCGGGTGTACGGGAACGCAATCGCCTGTACTTCGGCACCAGTGCCGTGGAAAGGATAAGAAGGAGTGGTGGCAGAGGTCATGGTGTGCTGGTGGGCATCAAGGGTGGGGCAAAGCTCCGCCCAGCGGGCGGCGCAGCCAGTGCGCGCCCGTTGGGTGGTGGTGGTAAAAATCAGTAAAAGGGCCGGGGGCAGCGCCGGGCTAGATCAGCCCTCTAGCGACTGCCACATCGCCACATCGCGCTCGGCTGTCCAGATGCGCGGGTCGGGGTATTGCGTGGCCTCGTCGTAGGCGCGGGTGACGTCAAAGGGCATACAGTGGTTAAAAATCACCCACTGGCCGTACTTGGGTTGTAGCTTGGCAAAGGTGGCTTCGTATACCGTACGCAGGTCTTGACCGGCGGCAGCCCCGGCTTGCACACTCTCATACAGATCGCTGATAAAGGCACGGGTACCGGCCAAACCGGCCTGCACCTGCTCAGGCGTTTGCAGGGCTGCGCCCCGGCCCGGCACCAGTTTTTCGGGTTGCAGGGCGGCAATAGCGTCCAGCGTTTGAGGCCAGTCTTTAAAGTAGGCATCACCCGCATAGGGGGTGGCATCAAACTCGACCAAATCGCCACTGAACAAGATTTTTTCTTGCGGCAGCCAAACCACGGTGTCGCCCTTGGTGTGGCCCCGGCCCAGTTGCAAAATTTGCACTTCGAGCTTGCCCAGCCACAGCGTCATCTTGCCGGTAAAGGTGATGGTGGGCCATGTCATGCCTTCGGGCACGCTCTCTACATTTTGGAACAGGCGCGGAAAGCGGCCAATCTCGCTGGCCTTGTCAAACTCGCCACGCTCCACGATCAGGTCGTAGGTGTCTTGGCTGGCAATGATCTGTTCGGGCTGGTAGGCGCTGGCACCCAGCACGCGCACGGCGTGGTAGTGGCTCAGGGTGACGTACTTGATGGGTTTATCGGTCACTTCGCGGATGCGGCGGATCACGTCTTGCGCCATCACGGGTGTGGCTTGGGTGTCAATCACCATTACCGCATCGTCGCCAATGATGATGCCGGTGTTGGGGTCGCCCTCGGCGGTGTAGGCGTAGGCGTGGTCGGAGAGCTTGTCAAAGCTGACCTTCTTGATGTCCAGATCGGCGGCAGAGGCAAAGGTTTTGGTGTTCATGGATTTGTTATCAACAAATGAATTTGACAGGATGGAACAATGGTAGTGGATTATTTGTTTTAGTTGAATTCATTTGTTTAGGTAAAAACCCGCACCCCCAGACTCCAGACACAATCGGGGCTATGGCAATGCACAGTGAACATCCTTTTTCAGAACCCCTCCCAGAAGAAGCGGCCCCGCGCACGTCACGCGGTATCCAGAGCGTGGAGGTGGGCGGCCAGTTGCTCAAGGCGCTGGTGCATACCGGACGCCCGATGGCGCTGAAAGACTTGGCGCGTGAGGCAGGCATGACGGCGGCCAAGGCGCACCCCTATTTGGTGAGCTTTGGCAAGCTGGGCCTGATTGAGCAAGACCCCGGCACCGGCCATTACGGTTTAGGCTCGCTGGCGATGCAATTGGGCTTGATTAGCTTGCAACAGAAAGACCCGGTACGTATGGCGATTGCCGAGTTGCCGGGGCTGGCGCTGCGCGTCGGGGCCACGGTGGCTATTTCGGTTTGGGGCAACCACGGCCCGACCATCATCCAAGTGGAGCAAGGGCCCGCCGATGTGCATGTGACCATGCGCCACGGCACCACGGCCTCGGTGCGCTACACCGCCAATGGCAAGCTGTTCGCCGCCTTTATGCCCCGCGCCCAGGTGGAGCAGGCGCTGGCCCACGATGGCGACCCCCAAGCGCTGCAAGACCCGTTGTTTGCGCAAGAGTTGACGGCCATTCGCCAGCACGGTATCAGCACCGTGCGCGAGGGGCTGGTGCGCGGCATAGGTGCCGTGGCCGCGCCGGTGTTTGATGGCTTTGGCCGTTTGGTGCTGTGCCTGACCGCTATCGGCCCGGTAGCGACGTTGGATGTGCGTGTCGAGGGTGCGGCAGCACAGCAGCTGCGCGAAACGGCACAGGCTTTGTCGCGCCGTTTAGGGGCTTCAGGGCCGGGGCCGCTGGGTGAGTTGGTGCCACGTTAGCGCGCCAGTGCGCGCAAGGCCAGTTTGATGCCTTCGCTCACGCCCACCTCGGCGGGCAGGGCTTTCAGTGCGGCAGCGGCGTCTTTGTCGTTGTAGCCCAGTGCCAGCAAGGCTTGCAAAATGTCGGCCTGTGCGGGGCTAGAAACCTGCGCCGGTGTGCCCATATCTGCGCCCAGCTTGCCTTTGAGTTCCAGCAGCAGGCGCTCGGCGGTTTTTTTGCCAATGCCCGGCACCTTGACCAGCCGCCCGCTCTCTTGCAAGGTGATGGCTTGGGCCAAATCGGCCACCCCCATGCCACTCAACACACCCAACGCCATGCGTGGCCCAATGCCCGACACTTTGATGAGCTGGCGAAAGGCGTCACGCTCTGCTGCTGTGGCAAAGCCGTAAAGCAATTGCGCATCTTCGCGCACCACCAGATGGGTGAGCAGCGTGACGGCTTGGCCCAAGTGGGGCAACTGGTAAAACGTGCTCATGGGCACATCCACCTCATAGCCCACGCCGTGGCAGTCAATCAACACTTGGGGTGGGTTTTTTTGGGCGAGGGTGCCTTGGAGGCGTCCGATCATGGCGTGTGCTGGTGCTATAGAAGAGGGATGGCATCATAGCGCTGGGTTTTTGAAAGTGGGCCACTGCTCCATCTGGCGGCATCGCCTACGATGGTGATGTCTATCTGTTCTTCTTTGCCGGAGTGCTGCCATGTCTGCCTTACCCCAAACCAAAGAAACCTTCTGTGCTGATGACTATCTGGCTTGGGAGGCTACCCAATCTGAACGCTATGAATTGGTGGATGGCGAAGTGTTTGCCATGGCTGGTGTCGAAGATCGCCATGTTACGGTTTGCCTGAACATTGCAATGGCCTTGCGCCAGCATTTGCGCGGTACCCCCTGTCGCACCTTTATGGCCGATATGAAAGTGCAAGCCGATGCCGCCAGCAGCTATTTTTACCCTGACGTGGTGGTGACATGCAGTGCTGCTGATGCCGATAGCCGCCAGATTAAGCGCGAGCCACTGCTGATTATCGAAGTGCTCTCCCCCGGTACCGAGGCTTATGACCGGGGTGCAAAGTTCCAGCGTTACCGCCAGATACCCAGTTTGGCTGAATATGCACTGGTGGATATTGATTGCCGCCGGGTGGATGTCTTTCGCAAGCGGCCGGATGGATTGTGGGTTTTGCATCCGTTTGATGCTGAAATGCCTTTGATTTTAGCCAGTGTAGATTTAACAATCCATGCAGAAACGCTGTATGCCGAGATTTAAAACCACCTGAAAAACTCTACAAAGCTATTTGTATGCAGCTTGGTTTCCGACAGGAATGGATCTATCGTAAAGCGTTTTGGGGGCGATGTCTATATTTCCCGGCCATACTACCGTGCCGTAGTCGATATGTGCTGCAAAAAAAGCGTTGGTCTCTTTCAGGCGGATAAAAGGCTTTTTGTCGATAATGGGTGACATATTGAAAAGTCGGCGCTCACCGTTTTCGAATTCCAGCTCCAACAGGTAACCCGGCTTGGGTTGGACTTTAACAACATCGAGTAATTCGTGCATACCACCCCCTATTGCAAAGGTGCAATGCGAAAAGGTTCTTCGCCGTTTGCGGCAAGATCCCAATCAGCAAACAAATCATCGCGGTGCAGTTCAACCCAAGCCTGCACCAGCTTCAACTGCTTGGGAGGAAAGTCGTCAGCCAGCACGCTGCCGTCTTCAATAGCAATCGACGCTTTAAAATTTTGATAGCGCACATGAAAATGTGGAAGATGATGACGCTCACCTGCCTCAAACATGAGCATCACTAAGATTCCGTAGAACGATGCTGATCGTTGGCATGGTGCATCTCTCCATCAATGGTGCGCGATTGTAGCCGAAACGTACAAAAAATGCCCCCGGCAAAACCGGAAATGCGATAGCCCGCACAGTGCACCATAAAAAAACCGCCGCACCCCAAAAAAGGGTGAAGCGGTTGGTGTGGCTAAGTAATGTTGGGTTGCAGACAACCCGGCCTACGAAGCTAGAAGCTAGTTAGAGATTACTGGCAAACCAAAGAACCTGTAGTGTTACCAGCAAGGGCAGCCGCACCAGCATAATCAACCAGGCCTGCATTGGCTGCAGGAACACTGACCGCATCCAATGGCAGCGGTGATCCTAGGGCAAAAACGGCTGTGTCGTAAGCCACCCATGTTTCTGGGTGGCCAAAAGAGAATGCAGAGGCCGTCAGTGCACCAGCAGCAGTAATAGTAGTGGCTGGTTTAGCAATAATCAAGTGTAAGGCCCACAAACCCTTGTCCAAACCGTTCAGGTTCAGGCTACTACCGAACAGCAACTCTGTCTGTGCACCAGAACCCAAGTTATCTGTCGCTGCCAAGAAAGGAGCAGGGGTTAGAGTGTGCAGATTAACAGCGGTTGTAGCAACCCCTAATGCGAGGCCTGTACCAGCACCCAAGCCCGCAGCACGAGAAACAGTGATATAACGATTAGTCGCAGTAGGGTTCAAGTTTTCAAACAGCACATAAACGTCACCCAATTCTTCAGGTGCCTTACCAGCATCGTACTTAACGCTGAAGTTAAGCGAGTCAATGTTCAAGATGTTGGGCGTGACCGAAGTAATTTTGGCTGCGCAGGTGGAGAGCTTGATACCAGTGGGTTTGGACTTATCCTTGGCCGCAGCTTCAGCAGTAGAGCCCTTAGGAGCAGTGATGCTGACCTGTGCGTTATAAGCATAAGCGGCAAATGCACCAGTGGAAGTCAGGGTGGCAGCAGCCAGCGCCACGGCGCCGAGCAGGGGTTTGAAAAAGCGGGCCATAAAAACTCCTTAAAGAAGAGCAAAAAAATTTATCGTGACGCTCACAGATTGCCACAAACCCTTTATGAAAGCAAGTCAAGGCAATCCGTCGGTGGAAAAGACCAAGAAGCCCCCCACTGATGCTGTTATCGGGCTAAAGCTGGGTGTTCTTCAATTGAAAACTAGCGTGAATTTTTCGTTTCCTATAGTTAAAAACTATTGGTTGGCGGCGTAGAGCGGCACAAAAACCGCAGCAAGGGGACGGAGGGGTCGCGCCAACGTCAGGCAAAATCGGCAGCAATGAAAAACATCGCTCAGGCCTTGCCCCATCAGCCCACATGGAAGGATTGTGGACGCATGGACTTGCGGCAGATAGATGTGTCTTTGCTGGAGGCCGCCCCAAGGCTGCTGGCTGGTGCGGATGGTGTTGCCGGGGCGGTGGACGTCATCCGTCAAGCGATGGGAGTTGTCCTAGGAGGGCAAATCAAGGTGAAGACAAGGGGTTCAGCCCGAGGTTCGAGCGAACAGGCCGCAACGGCCTGTAAGGCTACTTTGGCTTCCAGCGGTCAATAAGCCTACGTAACTCTGGCAATCCAGCGGCGTCTACTTTGGCCCACTGAGCGCGAGTCATGCGAATAGAGCGCTGCACTAGCTCTTTTTCCGGGGGGGCTGGCGGCCTGCCTCTTGGTCTTTTGGGTTCATCCATTATGAAATTTTCGTGATTCTAAAAATATTGCAAATTCTGATTTTATAGGTCACAATTAAAGCATGGCAGCCAGCACCAAAACCCTCCAGTTGCGCCTCAAAGACAAGCACGCCAAGGTGCTGCGTCAGACGGCGCGTGAGGTCAATCAGGTCTGGAACCACATCAACGAAGTATCGGCCAAGGCTGCGCGGCCTTTTCATGGCAAGCCTAAGTATCTGTCGGGCTA